>JAYRLX010000544.1:0-2007 GCA_041905125.1 Caulobacter sp.
CGTCGACATCATCAAGTTCCTGATGCGTCAGGGCGTGATGCTGAAGATCAACGACGTGATCGACAACGACACCGCCGAACTGGTGGCCACCGAGTTCGGCCACACCGTCAAGCGCGTGTCGGAAGCCGACGTCGAAGAAGGCTTCATCGGCGCGGACGATCACGACGATCACATGGAGCCCCGGCCCCCGGTCGTCACGATCATGGGTCACGTCGACCACGGCAAGACCAGCTTGCTCGACGCCCTGCGCTCCACCGACGTGGCGGCGGGCGAAGCCGGCGGCATCACCCAGCACATCGGCGCCTATCAGGTTCGCCTGAAGGACGGCCAGCGCGTGACGTTCCTCGACACGCCCGGCCACGCCGCCTTCTCGCAAATGCGCGCTCGCGGCGCCAACATCACCGACATCGTCGTGCTGGTGGTGGCCGGCGACGACGGCGTGATGCCCCAGACGATCGAGGCGATCAAACACGCCAAGGCCGCCGAGGTGCCGATCATCGTCGCCGTCAACAAGATGGATAAGCCCGGCGCCGACGCCACCCGCGTCGTCAACGAGCTGCTCCAGCACGAGATCGTCGTCGAAAGCCTGGGTGGCGACACCCAGCTGATCGAGGTCTCGGCCAAGGCCCGCACGGGCCTGGACAACCTGCTGGAAGCCATCCTGCTGCAGGCCGAAGTGCTCGACCTGAAGGCCAACCCCGACCGCAGCGCCGACGGCGTCGTGATCGAGGCCAAGCTGGACAAGGGTCGCGGCGCGGTCTCGACCGTGCTGGTCAACCGCGGCACGCTGAAGCGCGGCGACATCGTCGTGGCCGGCAGCCAGTGGGGCAAGGTTCGCGCGCTGCTCAACGAGCGCAACGAACAGCTCCAGGAAGCCGGTCCGGCCACCCCGGTCGAGATCCTCGGCCTGGACGGCGTGCCCTCGCCGGGCGACGCCTTCGCCGTGGTCGAGAACGAGGCCCGCGCCCGCGAGCTGACCGAGTACCGCATCCGCCTGAAGCGCGAGAAGTCGCTGGCCCCGGTGGGCGCCGGCGCTTCGATGGCCGACATGATGGCCAAGCTGCAGGACAAGAAGCTGAAAGAGCTGCCGCTGGTCATCAAGGCCGACGTGCAGGGTTCGGCCGAAGCGATCATCGGTTCGCTGGACAAGATGGCCACCGACGAGGTCCGCGCGCGGATCATCCTGTCGGGCGCCGGCGCGATCAGCGAAAGCGACGTCATGCTGGCCAAGGGCGCCGGCGCGCCGATCATCGGCTTCAACGTCCGGGCCTCGGCCCAGGCGCGAGCCCTGGCCGAGCGCGAAGGGGTCGAGATCCGCTACTACGCGATCATCTACGACTTGCTGGACGACATCAAAGGCGTGCTCTCGGGCATGCTGGCCCCGATCCAGCGCGAAACCTTCCTTGGCAACGCCGAGGTCCTGCAGGCCTTCGACATCAGCAAGGTCGGCAAGGTCGCCGGCTGTAAGGTCACCGAAGGCGTGGTCCGCAAGGGCGCCAAGGTCCGGATCGTCCGTCAGGACATCGTGGTCCTGGAACTGGGCACCCTGCAGACGCTCAAGCGCTTCAAGGACGAGGTCAACGAAGTCCCCGTCGGCCAGGAATGCGGCATGATGTTCGCCGGCTTCCAGGACATCAAGGTCGGCGACGTGATCGAGTGCTTCACCGTCGAAGAGATCAAGCGCCAGCTCGACTAGGGCTGATCGCGAGATCGAAAATGCCGGAGGGCGCGGATCGAAAGGTCCGCGCCCTTTGTCTTGGCCGATGCAGGCCAGACTGGAAATCGCCCCAATCCGGGGCTACGCCTTCGATCATGCGTATCAAGGCTCTCCTCGCTCTGACCGCCGTCGCCGCCTCGCTGACCGCCTGCGCGACAGCCGACCGTTATGACGCCGCCGGTGATGTCCACGACCTGCTCGTGGCGATCCGCGACAATGACCGGGCGCGGTTCGACGCCCATGTCGATCGCCGGGCGCTGAAGGGGCAGATCGCGGCCAGGCTGATGGAC
>JAYRLX010000096.1:0-11173 GCA_041905125.1 Caulobacter sp.
AACGAGGCTCTAAATCAAACACTTAGAGCGTGACTCCTGCCGAAACCGGTTCCCACTTTCGGCGTCACGCTCTAGCGCCGCGCGGCCTCCACCGTCGGACGTCGTTGCGTCGGCATGGTCGGCGGCTTGGGCATCGGCGTCTTGCGCAGGGCTTCGGGAATGGCCGGCAGCGACTGGCGCCAGGAGACGCCCTGGCCCGCCATCACGCCCAGCCGCCACGCGCCCCAGACCGCGCCGGCCAGAAGCGCCAGAACCAGCACGGCCGCCCAAAGCCCGCCGCCGTTGCGCCGGGCTTCAGGACGCCGATCATGACGCGCCATGGCGGTCATGGCGGACTTCACCCGCCCGGAGCCTTGGGCGCGGGCGCGTCAGGCAGCTTCGGCGCCGAGGCCGAGATGTTCACATCGACCTGCTTCTTGTGGCCGATGCCGCCCGACCACATGAAGAAGGCGAGCACCGCGACGATCACCACCAGGCCGCCGACGATGAAGGCCAGGGCGCTATTGCCGCCGCCGCTGCTGCTGGTCTCTTCAGCCATTTTCCTCTCCCTGCCTTTCGGCGTGTTTTCCAGTGTCGGATCAACGACACGACCGACGGGGAGTTCCCGGAAAGGGCGGGTTGGGGCTTAAGCCGCGCGTTCCGTGTGCTACATATGTTCCCATGCACTCCGACGCCGACTCGCCAGAATTCCAGGACGAATTCCCGGGCGACCTCCCCGCTCCGCGTATTTCCGAACTCGCCCGGGCCCGCCCGCCCGCCGGCGCAGCGCCCGGCTATCTGGACGGCCTGAACCCCGAACAGCGCGAGGCGGTCGAGACCACCGAGGGTCCGCTGCTCGTCCTGGCCGGCGCCGGCACCGGCAAGACCCGCGTGCTGACCACGCGCCTGGCCCATATCCTGGCGACCGGCCGCGCCCGTCCGTGGGAGCTGCTGGCCGTCACCTTCACCAACAAGGCCGCGCGCGAGATGCGCGAGCGGATCACCCACATCATCGGCCCGGAGGCCGAGGGCCTGCGGTGGCTGGGCACCTTCCACTCGGTGGCCGCACAGATCCTGCGCCGCCACGCCGAACTGATTGGCCTCAAGTCCAACTACACGATCATCGACACCGACGATCAGGAACGGCTTCTGAAACAGCTGATCGAGGCCGAGAACATCGACGCCAAGCGATGGACGCCCCGGATCCTGTCGCAGATCATCGACGGCTGGAAGAACCGCGGCTGGACGCCCGACCGCGTGCCGACCAGCGAGGCGGGCGAATTCGCCAACGGCAAGGGGATCACCCTCTACCGCCAGTACCAGGAGCGCCTGCGCATCCTGAACGCCTGTGATTTCGGCGACCTTTTGCTGCACAATATCAGCATCTTCACCGGCCATCCGGACGTGCTGGACGAATTCCAGCGGCGCTTCAAATACGTGATGGTCGACGAGTACCAGGACACCAATGTCGCCCAGTACCTGTGGCTGCGCCTGCTGGCCCAGGGCCGCCAGAACGTCTGCTGCGTCGGCGACGACGACCAATCGATCTACGGCTGGCGCGGGGCCGAGGTCGACAACATCCTGCGGTTCGAGCGCGACTTCCCCGGCGCCAAGGTGGTGCGGCTGGAATGCAATTACCGCTCGACCGAGCATATCCTGGCGGCCGCCTCGGGCCTGATCACCGCCAACAAGGGGCGCCTGGGCAAGACCCTGTGGACCCCGGCCAAGGGCGGCGAGAAGGTCAAGGTCAGCGGCGTCTGGGACGGCGAAGCCGAAAGTCGCCTGATCGCCGACGAGATCGAGCGCGCCAAGAAGGCCGGCCGCAAATACAGCCAGATGGCCATCCTGGTCCGCGCCAGCTTCCAGATGCGGGCCTTCGAAGAGCGCTTCGTGATGCTGCAGATCCCCTACAAGGTGGTCGGCGGCCCGCGCTTCTTCGAACGCGCCGAAATCCGCGACGCCCACGCCTATCTGCGCCTGATCCAGTCGCCCGACGATGATTTGGCCTTCGAGCGGATCGTCAACACGCCCAAGCGCGGCATTGGCGACACCTCGGTGCAGAAGCTGCTGCAGATCGCCCGGCTGGAAGGGATTTCGACGGTCGACGCCGCGCGCGCGATCATCGGCAGCGACGACCTGCCCGCCCGCACCCGCACGGCGCTCAGCAACTTCATCCGCGACCTCGACCGCTGGCGCTCGATGGTCGGCAATCTGCACCACCAGCGCCTGCTGGAGACCGTGCTGGAGGAGAGCGGCTATACCGACGCCCTGCGCCTCGACAAGGGCCCGACCAGCCAGACGCGCCTCGAAAACCTGAAGGAACTGGTCCAGTCGATGGGCGCGTTCGACACGCTCGAAGCCTATCTGGAGCACGTCTCGCTGGTCATGGACCTGGACCGCGAGGCCACCGGCGACGCCGTCTGGATCATGACCCTGCACTCGGCCAAGGGGCTGGAGTTTCCGCTGGTCTTCCTGCCCGGCTGGGAGGAAGGCGTGTTCCCCAGCCAGCGCAGCATGGACGACAAGGGCGAGAAGGGTCTCGAGGAAGAGCGGCGCCTGGCCTATGTCGGCATCACCCGCGCCCGCGAGGAGGCCCGGATCAGCTTCGTCGCCAACCGTCAGGTCTATGGCCGCTGGACCAGCCAATTGCCCAGCCGCTTCGTCGACGAACTGCCGATCGCCCATGTCGATGCGGCGTCGGAGACCGGCTATTATGGCGGCGGCCCGGGCATGCAGTCGACGGCCGCCTCGCGCTGGGACGATCCGGGCACGAGCGCCTTCCAGGCTGGCAGCTACGACAGCCCTGGCTGGAAGCGGGCCCAGGAGCGGACCTCGGGCTTCGCCGAACGCGGCGGATCCTGGCGTAGCGGCGGCGGCGTCCGCGCGGGCTCGTCCGCCCGCTCGGCCCCGATCGAGGGCGAAGGCCGGCTCGTCGCCGTCTCGGCCCCGACCAACAGCGCCTATTCGCGCGGCGACCGCGTGTTCCACGTCAAGTTCGGCTACGGCAAGGTCACCGGCATCGAGGGCAACAAGCTGACCGTCGCCTTCGACAAGGCCGGCGAGAAGAAGGTCATCGACAGCTTCGTCGAGAAGGCCTGATCAGCCCTTCTTCGTCTTCTTGGACTTCAGCCCGGGCTTGATCCCATCATGCTCGGGCGGCTCTTCGGACGGACGCGGCGTCAGGCTCTCCCAGGCGCCGATCGCCGCCAAGACAAAGGTCGACAGGGCCGACAGGGCCAACGGGCTGAGGCTGAGGGCGAAGGGGACCAACGCCGCGAGCGCGACTAGGCCGGTGATCCGCGCCATCGACCAGCGCCGGAACACGGCCAACTTGAACAGCAGCGAGCCCAACAGGAACAGGAACGGCCCGCCGATCACCGCCGCCGCGATCTTGAAGTCGGCGTGGCCCAGCGGATGGTGGATCACCCACTCGTCCCCGACCGCCGCCACGATGATCCCCGCGACCGGCAGGATGTGGGTGTAGGTATAGGCCACGCGGGCGATGGCGCCGGGATCCCTCGCCTCCTCGATCGCCTTGCTGGCGGCCTCGGCGGTCGAGGAGAAATAGATCCACCACATCGCCAGGCTGCACAGGAAGGCGCTGGTGAACGCGGCCATGACCGGCAAGTCCCACGGCATGCCCATCACCGTGCTGCCGCTGACGATGATCGACTCGCCTAGGGCGATGATCGTGAACAGGGCGCAGCGCTCGGCCATGTGGCCGCCCTCGACCTTCCACTCCTGGCTCTTGGTGCGCCCGAGGCCCGGGGTCCAGAAGCCGACGGCCGGCGACAGATATTCGATCCCCAGCGCCAAGCCCCAGATCAGGAGGCGCGCCTCGCCCTGCACGAAGGCGCCGGCGATCCAGAAGACGGCCGCGAACACCAGCCAGGACAGGATGCGGGCGAAGTTGGCGCGGTGCTGCGGCGCGCTCCAGGCGCTCCACAGGAAGAAAGCCGTGCGCCCGACCTGGATCGTCACATGCCCGGCGGCGAAGGCGACGCCCCGCTCGCCAAACGCGTCGGGGATCGCGGCCGCCAGGACCAGGGCGGCGGCCATCATCACGAACAGCATCAGCCGAACCAACCCGCGCTCGGGGTCCAGCCAGTTGGTCGCCCAGGCGGTGTAGATCCACGACCACCATACCGCCAGCAGCAGCAGCGTGGCGTGGATCAGGCCGGGTCCATCGGGATGCCGCAGCACCACGTGCGACAGCTGAGTAACCGCGAACACGAACACCAGGTCGAAGAACAGCTCCGCATAGGTCACGCGGGTGTGCTCGGAGGCGTTGCGCTCGCGCAGGAGCGGCGTCTTGGTGTCGGCCATGCCCTTCTTGACCACAGTCAAGACGCCGAAACCAGCCTCGCGGACGTCGGTCCGAAACTAACGGCCGGTTCGCGCGCTCTAGCGACATGGAACGCCTGGACCTGATCCTCGATCGCCTGAAGGGTTTCGCCCTCACCCGCCCCGTGGCCTATGGCGCGCCCTCCTTCGCCGTCGCCGGCCTGCTGGCGGGCCTCTTCATGCAGATGGGCCCGCAGGACGGCCCCTATGTGCCAGAGATGGAGCGCGTCGAGCGTCCGGCCATGGCCGAGGCCGAGCCGATCGCCTGGCCGACGGGCAAGGTCCCCGACTACGTGATCGGCACCGACGCCCTGAAGCCCGCCCGCACTCCGCAACCGGCGATCCAGTATGCGGACTACGAGCCGCCGCCCGCGCCGGAGCTTCCGCCCTATGTTCCAGCCCAGCACGGTCCGGCCACCCCGCCGCCGTCCTCCGACGAAACGCGCTGGGCCTCCGCGCAAGGCGACATCCTCAACGTGTCCCTGCCCGAGGACGCGCCCCGCGCGCCCACCCCGACCGTCCTCGCCGGCATCAATCCCTAGCGCTGAAGGCTCGCTTTTCGGCGGCTTTGCCGCTAACGGAGCGGATTTACCGACTATACGCCCCAGCTGTTCGTCGCCCGGGGCGCGCGCGCCGACGCCGAGACCGCCGCCGACGCCATCGACAACCATCCCGGCCTGGAAGGCGCGACCTACTCGATCCTGGAAGAGGACGAGGACAAGAACGTCTGGCGCATCGACGCCTTCCCCACCACCCAGGAGGAAGACGACGGCCTGATGGCGCTGCTGGCCGAGTACGACCTGAAGGTCACGCGCGACACCCTGGCCGACGCCGATTGGCTGGCCATGGCGCTGTCGGGCCTGCCGCCGGTGCGCGCCGGCCGCTTCTTTGTCTATGGCATGCACGATCGCGGCCGCCTGCCGGCCAGCACCGTCAACCTGCGCATCGAGGCCGGCGCGGCCTTCGGCACCGGTCACCACGGCACCACGGTCGGCTGCCTGCAGGCCTATGACCGCCTGATCAAGGCGCGCAAGTTCAACAAGGTGCTGGACGTCGGCGCCGGCACGGGTCTCTTGGCCATCGCCGCCGCCCGCACGGGCACGAAGCTGGCCGTCGGCACCGACATCGACAAGCCCAGCGTCCGGATCGCCAAGGAAAACGCGGTGGTCAACAAGGCCAACGCGCGGTTCGTCCACGCCTCGGGCCTGGGCCACCGCCTGGTCGCCGAGAACGCGCCCTACGACCTCGTCTTCGCCAACATCCTGGCCCGCCCGCTGATCAGCCTGGCCCAGGACATCAAGCGCGCCCTGGTCCCCGGCGGCACGGTCATCCTGTCGGGCCTGCTGCGCACCCAGGAGCGGATGGTCAAGGCCGCCTACCTGTCGCGCGGCTTCAAGGTGAAGAGCCGCATCCACCGCGACGCCTGGGCGACGCTGGTGCTGCAGCGGCCCTAAGGCGACAGGTCAGGCGATGTCCTGGACCTTGCCGTCCAGCGACATCAGGCCCAGTTCGACCTCGAGGTGCTCGTGGCGGCGCTTGATCTCCGCGCGCAGGGCCTGGAGCTCCTTGGTGTGGACCGCCAGTTCCTTGTCCGGCGTATCGACCGACTCCGCCCCCAGGATCACCTTGTAGGCGCCGCAGTCACGGTGATCGAGCACCATGACCTTGTGGATCGAATGGAGCGTGATCGCCACGTCCAGATGGCTCCAGAAGGTCTCGCCCCAGCTGGGATACTTGTCGGTCAAGGCGCCCAGCGAGGCGCCGGCCAGGACGACGTGATCGTACTTATCCCGTAGGCCGCGCCCGTCCATGTAGGCGACGGTGTCGTCGGTCAGCCGATAATCCATGCAGGTCAACAGCAGCATGTCGGTATGGCCGCGCGCCCGAGCCACGCCCGGCGCCAGGGTCGACAGCAGGCTGACGCCGCCGCCCAGCGCGATCAGGCCGAACGCTTCCCGGCGCGACAGGCCGGTGATCTTTGGGGAACAGCAGGTCTTCATGGGATCGCTCCGCGAGATAGGCGCGGCACAGTTTCATTCCCGCTCAAGCGTGACCATGTGGCGTCGAGACGCACAATCCGCCATTTGGACGTCGCCCTTGGCGTTTGGTCGGCCAAACTTTAAATCCTCCCCATGCGCCAGACCTTCGACGAATCCACCGATCCCTCCTTCGGCCCCAAGCACGTCCCGCTGATCCGCCAGGCCATGGCGGCGCAGGGGCTGGACGGCTTCCTGGTGCCGCACGAGGACGAGCACCAGAACGAATACCTGCCCGCGGCCAATGACAGGCTGGCCTGGGCCAGCGGCTTCACCGGCTCGGCCGGGGCCGGCGTGATCCTGAAGGACCGCGCCGCCGTGTTCGTCGACGGCCGCTACACGCTTCAGGTCCGCGAGCAGGTGGACCAGGGCGTGTTCGAGATCCGCGACCTCGTCGAGGGCGGCGTGCCCGCCTATCTCGAGACCGTCTCCAAGGGCGCGGTGATTGGCTACGACGCTCGCCTGCATAGCCCCGCCGCGCTGGAGGGCCTGAAGGCCGCCGCCAGCCGCGCGGGTGCGACCCTGAAGCCGGTCGCCGCCAACCCCGTCGACCAGGCCTGGGGCGAGGCCCGGCCCGCCCAGCCGATGGCGCCGATCGTCCCGCAGCCGATCGAATACGCCGGCGAGGAGTCCAACGCCAAGCGCGCCCGCGTCGGCGCTTCGGTGGCCGCGCTCGGCGCCGAAGCGGCGGTGATCACCGCTCCGGCCTCGATCGCCTGGCTGTTCAATGTCCGCGGAGGCGACGTCATCCGCTCGCCGCTGCCCCTGTCGCAAGCCATCCTGAACGCCGACGGCACGGCGCGCCTGTTCATCGAACCGGCTAAGGTCACGCCGGACCTGCCCGCGTGGCTAGGCAATCAGGTCTCGCTAGAAACGCCGGACCGCCTGGCCGAGGCGCTGGGCGATCTGTCCGGCAAGAGCGTCGTCGTCGATCCGGCCCAGTCCTCGGCCTGGTACTTCGACACCCTGGCCGCCGCCGGCGCCAAGATCGTGCGGGCCATGGATCCCTGCACCCTGCCCCGCGCCTGCAAGAACGCGGTCGAGCTGGACGGCACGCGCGAGGCGCACCGCCGCGACGGCGCGGCCCTGACGCGCTTCCTGCACTGGCTGGCCATCGAGGGTCAGGTCAATCCGCCCGACGAAAAGGAAGCGGTCGCCAAGCTGGAGGCCTTCCGCGAGGCCACGGGCGTCCTGAAGGACCTCAGCTTCGACACCATCGGCGCGGCCAACGGCCACGGCGCCCTGCCCCACTACCGCCCGACCGAGCGCAGCAACGAGCGCGCCAAGATGGGCTCGCTGCTGCTGGTCGACAGCGGCGGCCAGTACCTGGACGGCACCACCGACGTCACCCGCACCGTGGCGATCGGTGAGCCGACGCCTGAGATGGTCCAGCGCAACACGCTCGTCCTGAAGGGCCACCTGGCCATCGCCCGCCTGCGCTTCCCGGCCGGCACCACCGGCTCGGCCATCGACGCCTTCGCCCGCGCGGCCCTGTGGGCGCACGGCCTGGACTATGACCACGGCACCGGCCACGGCGTCGGCGTCTATCTGGGGGTTCACGAGGGTCCGCAGCGCATCTCGAAGGCGCCCAACACCATCGCCCTGCAGCCGGGCATGATCGTTTCGAACGAGCCGGGCTATTACAAGGACGGCGAATACGGCATCCGCATCGAGAACCTCGAGATCGTCATGCCGGCCGAAGACGTGCCGGGCGGCGATCGCCCGATGCACCGCTTCGAGGCCCTGACGCTGGCCCCGATCGACCGCCGCCTGATCGACAAGTCGTTGCTCAGCGCGGAAGAGATCGCCCAGTTCGACGCCTACCACGCGCGGGTTCTGCGGGAGATCGGTCCTCGGGTGGAGCCGGAGGTTCGGGCCTGGATGGAACAGGCCTGCGCGCCGCTTTAGGCGGTTACTTGCCCCCACCTGACCGCTTCGCGGTCGTCCGCCCCCGGAGGGGCCAGAAGGCGCACGCGCTCCTTCTTCCCCCTATGGGGGAGGAGCGCGAAGCGCGGAGGGGGCAAGTCGGGAGCTCTACTTCAACCGCGTCCAGACCTGGGTCTTGCAGAACGGCGCGACGATGCAGCCCTTCAGCTTCAGCTGGTTCTCGCCGATCAGCTCGATGGTGCCGGAATAGGTGCCGCCGTCGTCGGGGTTGTAGACCTTGCCGTCCTTCCACTTCGTCGGACCGCCGTTGAAATCGTAGAGCATTTGCAGCCCCTTCAGCGTGCGGACCCGCTGGGACTCGTCCTTGTTCTTGACGTCCTTCAGCGCGGGGTTCTCACGGATGTGGTTCGAGTTCACCAGCTTGCCGCACAGGCTGTTGCCGCAGTGGGAGATCTCGACCTGTCCGCCATTGGTCGGGGTCTGCCACAGACCGGTGACATCGGCGGCGAGGGCCGGGGTCGCCAGCAGGCCGAGGGCGGCGGCGGCGATCATCGTGGTGCGGAACATCAATTACTCCCTGGGTCGCGCTTCAAATGCGCGTTTGACCGCTTGGTTGCGCGATCTCGTCCCTCGCGACAAGCCCTGACACGAAAAGGAGGCGGGATTTCGGAAAGCGATCAGCTTCCGACCAGAGCCAGCCACTCGTCTTCGGTCATGACCTGTATGCCCAACTCCGTCGCGGTCTTCAGCTTGGAGCCCGCGCCGGGGCCGGCGACGACCAGATCAGTCTTCTTCGACACCGATGAGGCGACCTTGGCGCCCAGCCCCTCGGCCTGGGCCTTGGCCTCGTCGCGGGTCATCTTCTCCAGCGCGCCGGTGAAGACGATGGTCTTGCCCGCGACGGCCGTGTCGGTCTTGGGCTTCTCGACCGGCTGGATGTCGAGCTCGGCGACAAGGTTGGCGACCTTCTGGCGGTTGTGATCCTCGGCGAAGAAGCGGGCCAGAGACTGGGCCGCGACCGGCCCGACGCCGTCGATCGCCGCCAGATGCAGGTAGTCGTCGCCCGGGGCGCCGCTCGCGGCCGCCGCCAAGCCTTCGGCGAAGGCGTCCCAGGTCCCGTAGCGCTGGGCCAGGGCCGCGCGGGCCGGCTTGGTCAGCTTGGGAACGGCGTGACCGATCTTGATTTCGAGATCGTCTGTCTGGGGCCAAGGATCAGCCTTCAGGCCGCCCCTGCCCGCCTCGACCAGCGTGTCCAGCGCCTTGGGCCCCACGCCAGGCGCGGTGGAGAGCTCCAGATAGGTCTCGCCCGGCAGCCCTTCGGCGGCCTTCTCGGCGGCGTGCTGCAGGTCCTCGAAACGATCGAAGTTGCGGGCCAGCACGGTCGAGGTGGTCTCGCCGATGTCGCGCGCGCCCAGGCCGTAGATCATCCGGTCCATGCTGATCGTGCGCCGGGCCTCGATGCCCCGCACCAGATTGGCGACCGAGGTCTCGCCATAGCCTTCCCGTTCGCGCAGGGCCGCCAACTTCTGCTCGTCGCGGGCCAGCTTGAAGATGTCGGCCGGCTCGGTGATCCAGCCCTCGTCGAAGAAGGCCTGCAGCTGCTTCTCGCCCAGGCCTTCGATGTCAAAGGCGCGGCGGGACACGAAGTGGCGCAGGTGCTCGACCCGCTGGAACGGACAGGCGAACTCGCCCGTGCAGCGGCGCACCACCGACTCCTGGCCCGAGGCGGTGACCTCGCGGGCCAGCGGCGTCTTCAGCGGGCACGGGCAGGCGTGCGGGAAGATGTAGGGCTCCGGCGCGGGATCCGGCCGGGCGTCCAGCGCCACCTCGACGATCTGCGGGATCACGTCGCCGGCCCGCTGGACCACGACGGTGTCGCCGATCCGGGCGTCGAGGCGTTCGATCTCGTCGCCGTTGTGCAGGGTGGCGTTGGTCACCACGACGCCGCCGACCGTGACCGGCTTCAGCCGCGCCACCGGCGTGATCGCGCCGGTGCGGCCGACCTGCAGGTCGATCGCCTCCAGCACGGTGCGCGCCTTCTGGGCCGGAAACTTGCGGGCGATGGCCCAGCGCGGCGAGCGCGAGACAAAGCCCAGGCGCCGCTGAAGCTCCAGGTCGTCGACCTTGTAGACAACGCCGTCGATGTCGAAGTTCAGCGTCGGCCTCAGCGCCTCGAACTCGGCGTAGACGTCGAGCAGGCCTTGGGCGTTCTCCACGCGGCGCGCGGGCGGCGCCGTCGTCACGAAGCCCCACGACCTCAAGGCGGCCAGCGCGTCCCACTGGCCCTCGGCGAAGGATTCCGACACCAGTCCCCAGGCGTAGCCGAAGAACCGCAAGGGGCGCTGGGCGCTGATCGCGGGGTCGATCTGGCGCAGCGAACCGGCCGCGAAGTTGCGAGGATTGGCGTAGGTCCGCTGGCCGGCTTCCTCGGCGGCCTTGTTGAAGGCGGCGAAGGCCTCCAGCTCCACATAGACCTCACCGCGCACCTCGATGACGTCAGGCCAGCCCGAGCCCTTCAGGCGGTGCGGAATGTCGGCGATGGTTCGCAGATTGGCGGTGACGTCCTCGCCCGTCTGGCCGTCGCCGCGCGTCGCGCCCTGGACCAGAACGCCCTTCTCGTAGCGCAGCGAGGCCGAAAGACCGTCGATCTTGGGTTCGGCGGTATAGGCCAGGGTCTCGCTGGGCGACAGCCGCAGGAAGCGGCGAACGCGGGCGTCGAACTCCTCGGCCTCCTCGTTCGAGAAAGCGTTGTCGAGGCTCAGCATCGGCACCCCGTGGCGCACCGGCGCGAACTGCTCGGCCCGCGCCGCGCCGACCCGCATGGACGGGGAATTGTCGCGCACCAGGTGCGGGAATCGGGTCTCGATATCCAGGTTCCGCCGCTTTAGCGCGTCGTACTCGGCGTCGCTGATCGTCGGATTGTCTTG
>JAYRLX010000545.1:0-1996 GCA_041905125.1 Caulobacter sp.
GCAGATCGCCGCCTCGTCGCGCCACTTGGGCGGCGCGGCCGAGGCGAGTTCGCCCTTCGCGGCGGCCAGCAGGATTGGCACGATGTCGCTTTCCAGGCGCAGCATCAGGGTCTGGCACTCGGGATCGCCGAAGCGGGCGTTGTATTCGACGAGCTTCGGTCCGGTG
This sequence comes from Caulobacter sp., assembly GCA_041905125.1. GTDB lineage: Bacteria > Pseudomonadota > Alphaproteobacteria > Caulobacterales > Caulobacteraceae > Caulobacter. The sequence continues at coordinate 167 of JAYRLX010000545.1, forward strand.
GGCGTCAGCATCAGGCCGGCATAGAGAACGCCGACATATGGATTGCCCTCGGCGGCCATGCCCTCGACCGTCGGGACGATCAGCTCGCGCCAGGCCTGGTCGATCAGAGCCTCCGTCAGGACGGGCGGCGGCGAATAGGTGCCCATGCCGCCCGTGTTGGGGCCCTCGTCGCCGTCGTAGGCGCGCTTGTGGTCCTGGGCCGCGCCGAAAAGCACGGCGGTCTTGCCATCGCACACCGCGAACAGCGAGGCCTCCTCGCCGTGCATGAACTCCTCGATCACGACGCGCGCGCCGGCCGAGCCGAACCGACCGCCCAGCATGTCGAGCACGGCCGCGTCAGCTTCCGCGCGGGTCGCGGCGATCACCACGCCCTTGCCGGCCGCCAGGCCGTCGGCCTTGATCACGAACGGCGCGTCCAGGGTGTCGAGGAAGGCGCCGGCCGAGGCGGCGTCCTCGAACACGCCATAGGCCGCCGTCGGCAGGCCGTGACGCTGGCAGAAGTCCTTGGTGAAGGCCTTGGAGGTCTCCAGCTGGGCCGCGCGCTGGCTGCCGCCGAAGCAGGGGATGCCGACCGCCGCCAGCTTGTCGGCGAGGCCGACCTCCAGCGCCGATTCCGGGCCGACCACCACCAGGTCCGCGCCGATCTCCTGGGCCAGGGCCACGAGGCTGTCGGCGTCGGTGGCCTTGATGTTCCTGAGCTCGGCGACCTTGCCGATGCCCGGGTTGCCGGGGGCGGCGACGAGGCGGCCGCACAGCGGCGACTGGGCGATCTTCCAGGCCAGGGCGTGCTCGCGCCCGCCGGACCCGACGAGGAGGATGGTCAGCTTTTCCATGAGCGCGGGGTGTGACGCGCGGGCGGCGGCGGGTCAAGCCGTCGCGGGCGGTCAGGGCGTCTTGAAATACAGCGGCAGCCGCACCATCCCGCCCGCAACGGGGCGGCCATCCGAAGTCTGCTGCTTCATGGCGAACATCGGAACCAGGCCGAGCGCCGCTCGGTCGAAGCCTAGGCCCTGAGGCGTCTCCTGAACGACCACGCAGTTGGTCAACTTGCCGTCGGCCAGGACCTTGCAGTCCAGGACAACCTTGCCGGCCACATGCTTCTTCCGCGCCGCGTCGGGATAGAGGCGCTTGAAATCGGCGCCCGAGGGAAGGGACGTCCATTCCGGCCGATACGGCTTCATCGGCTTGCCATTTTCCGTGGGAAGCGGCGGCGGGGCCGGCTCGGAAGCAGCGAGCAAGGCGAAGCCCAAGACGATCGAAAGCAAGCCAGTTCCCCCTCAGTTTGCATCGAATCCAAATCAATCATGGACTGTGCGACGGCCCAAGCATAAGGCGGCGTTCGCCCCTCCAAGCTGCGCCCGACCCCAAAATCATGGCGTGGTTGGCCTCTAAGCGGCTTGAAGGTCGGCATGGAAAAGTCCTTCTCGCCCCTTCTGCACCTTCACATCGCGACGGGCTTAGCTCTGGTCGCCGTCGGCCTGGTCCCCCTGCTGAGCCGCAAGGGCTCGCGCCTGCACCGGCTGTCCGGCCGCGCCTTCGTCGCGCTGATGAGCGTGCCGCTCGCGGCCGCCTGGCTCATGACGGCCCTAAGGTTCTCCGCCTATTTCGCGGCGCTGTCGGCGACCGCGACCATCACCCTTTTCTCGGGCGTCCGGGTTCTGGGTCGAAAGCGTCCGGACCTCGATCCACGCCAGCGCGCCCGCCTGCTGGACTGGGCGGCCACCCTTGCGGTCCTGGCCATCGGCGCCTGGGTCCTGCTTCTGGTCGCTCAGGGACGCACGGGCGGGAAGGCGGCGGTGAACATGGCGCTCGTCTATGCGGCCTTCGTCT
>JAYRLX010000097.1:0-11061 GCA_041905125.1 Caulobacter sp.
TGGCCGCAGGTCCGGCACAGGCGCAGGTGCACCCACCAGCCGCCGGTCTTCAGGCACTCCTCGCAGCCCTTGGCGCTGGGCGTGACGAGATGGATCGCGTCGCCGTGCGTGCAGCTCATGGGACCGGCTCCTTACGCGTTGGCCAGATAGGCGTGGATGGCGGCGACGGCCTGGGCGCCTTCGCCGACGGCGGCGGCGACGCGCTTGACCGAACCGGCCCGGACGTCGCCGATCGCGAACACGCCCTTGCGGCTGGTCTGCAGCAGGGGGTGGCCGGGCGCCAGGTCCGCGCCGGTGCGGACAAAGCCATGGTTGTCGAGCTCGACCTGGCACTGCGACAGCCAATGGGTGTTGGGCGCCGCGCCGATGAACAGGAAGAGGTGGCTGACCGGCCGCGACGTCTCCGCGCCGCCGGGACCGCGCCAGCGAATGCTGGACAGCTGTCCGCCTTCGCCCTCAAGCGCGGTGACCTCGCTGCGGACGATCACTTCGATATTGGGCGTGCTCTCGATCCGGTCGATCAGGTAGCGCGACATGGTCGCCGCCAGGCTCTCGCCGCGCACGATCATCCAGACCTTCTTGACCTGGCTGGAGAGATAGACGGCCGCCTGGCCCGCCGAATTGCCCGCGCCGACCAGGGCGACCTCCTGGCCCGCGCACAGCTTGGCCTCGAGCGGCGAGGCCCAATAGTGGACGCTGGAGCCCTCGAACTGATCGAGGTTGGTAACGTCCAGGCGGCGATAACGCGCGCCGCTGGCGATCACCACCGTCTTGGCCTGGGCGTTTTCTCCGCTGACCAGGGCCAGGCGATAGCGGTGCAGGCCATCGTCCTCGCAGGCCAGCGAGGCGACCTCGTCGGGGATGGCCAGATCGGCCCCGAATTTCTGGGCCTGGCCGTGGGCGCGGCCCATCAGGGCCATGCCGGAAATTCCCGTGGGAAAGCCCAGATAGTTCTCGATCCGCGCCGAGGCGCCGGCCTGGCCGCCAAAGGCGCGGGTGTCGAGCACCAGCACCGACAGGCCCTCGGAGGCGGCGTAGACGGCGGTGGCCAGGCCGGCGGGCCCGGCGCCGACCACGGCCACGTCATAGACCTTGCTCTCGTCGATCGGTCCGACCAGGCCGATGCAGCGGCCCAGCTTGTGGTTGGTCGGCTTGCGCAGGATCTGGCCGTTGGGACACAGGACGATCGGCAGCTCGCTCTCGTCGACCTCGAAGCGCTGGATCAGCACCTTGGCGCAGTCCATCTCGTCCGGGTCGAGGTGCTGATAGGGATGGCCGTTGCGGGCCAGGAAGCCGGCCAGGCGGATGACCTCGGCGTCGGCGGCGCGGCCGATGATGATGGGGCCGCCGGCGCCGGTCTCGATCAGGGCGACCCGCCGCAGGATCAAGGCCCGCATGATCCGCTCGCCCAGCTCGGCCTCGGCCACCAGCACGGCGCGCAGGCGGTCTGGCGAGATCAGCAGAGCCTTGACGTCGGTCAGGGCGGTCACATCGACCAGCGAGGGTCGGCCCGACAACTGGTTGATCTCCCCGACGAATTGCCCCGGATCGTGCTCGACGATCGGCTGGCTCTCGCGATTGGCGTCGCGGCGGGTGATCGCCACGCGTCCCTCCAGCACGACGAACAGGCCGGGGGAGGCGACGCCCGCCGTGGCCAGGGCTTCGCCCGCCGCGGCGTGGACGCTCTTGCCGAAGCGGCGGAGGCGGTCGATCTCCTCAGGCTCCAGCCGGGGGAACATCTGGGCGCGACGGGTTTCCATGGTGGTGCTGGCCATGGCGCCAGATTGCGCCAGGAATGACGTTAGGTCATCGGCCCATCGATGACGGTTTTGAACAATCGTGCTGTTTCATCATTGGCTATACCGGGTGGCGCCCTCGGATTAGGCTGTCGGCATGTCGCGTTCCTCCGTCGCTCCTCGCTCCGCCATCCAGTGGCGCGCCGATCAGGCCGCGCGACCCTTCGAGCGGATCACGCCGCAGGAGACGGCGGTCGGCCTCTCGTTCGACGGTCGTCCGCACACGGTGCTGATGGCGACGCCGGAGAACCTGGACGAACTGGCCCTGGGCTTCGTGATCACCGAAGGCGTCGCCAAGGCGGACGACGTCGCGGCGATCTCCATCAAGGAAGAAGAGCAGGGGGTCTTGGTCGACGTCGCCTTCGCGCCCGGCGCCCTGGACCGCAAGGCGCGGCCGCGCAATCTCGAGGGGCGATCAAGCTGCGGCCTGTGCGGCGTCCAGCGGCTGGCAGACGCGGTGCGGCCGCTTCCGCGGGTGGGGAAGGGCGCGGCCATACGGCACGAGGCGATCCCCACCGCGCTGGCGGCGCTGGAGCAGCAGCAGGCGCTCGGACGACTGACCCGCGCCACCCACGCGGCGGCCTTCTTCACGTCGGAAGGCGAGCTGGTCGTGGTCCGCGAGGACGTCGGCCGCCACAACGCGCTCGACAAGCTGGCCGGCGCGATGGCGCGAGACGAGCTCGATGCGGCCACGGGCTTCGTCGTCGTCACCAGCCGCTGCTCGTTCGAGATGGTCGAGAAGACGGCGCGGATGGGCTGCCCGATCCTGGTCGCGGTCTCGGCCCCGACAGACCTGGCCATCGCCAAGGCCGAGGAGGCGGGGATCACCCTGGTCGCCCTCGCGCGTTCCGATGGCCACGCGGTGTTCGCCGGCGGCGAGCGTCTGGTCGAAGCCCAAGCGGAGCCCGTCTGATGTCGAACGAAAAGACCCCGGGCGTTCGCCCCTATCGCCATCCGGCCGGCGGCTGGGACGCGCTCAAGGCCGTGGCCGGCGCCCTGATCGACCAGGAGACGGTGGTCGAAGGCGGCAAGACCCTGATGCGGGCCAACCAGCCCGAAGGCTTCGACTGCCCGGGCTGCGCCTGGCCCGATCCCAAGCACACCTCCTCCTTCGAGTTCTGCGAGAACGGCGCGAAGGCCGTGGCCTGGGAGGCGACCAGCAAGCGCGCGACGCCCGAGGTTTTCGCCCGCCATACCGTCAGCGAGCTGCTGACCTGGAGCGACCATCAGATCGAGGACCTGGGCCGGCTGACCGAGCCCATGGCCTATGACCCGGCCGACGACCGCTACAAGGCCATCACCTGGGACGAGGCCTTCGCTCGAACGGGCGCGGCGCTGAAGGCGTTGGATGACCCGAACCAGGCCCAGTTCTACGCCTCGGGCCGGGCCTCGAACGAGGCGGCGTTTCTTTATCAGCTGCTGGGGCGGCGCTTCGGGACCAACAATTTCCCGGACTGCTCGAACATGTGCCACGAGCCGACCAGCGTCGGTCTGCCGGACTCGATCGGCCTGGGCAAGGGCTCGGTCACGCTGGAGGACTTCGACCACGCGGACCTGATCCTGTGCTTCGGGCACAATCCGGGCACCAATCATCCGCGAATGATGGCGACCCTGCGCGAGGCCAGTCGGCGCGGCGCGACGATCCTGGCGTTCAATCCGCTGCGCGAACGGGCCCTGGAGCGGTTCGCCTCGCCGCAGGATCCGGTCGAGATGACGACCCTGACCTCGACCCCGATCGCCTCGGCCTACTATCAGCTGACGATCGGCGGCGACGCCTTGCTGGTGCAGGGGATGATGAAGGCGGTGCTGGCGCTGGAGGCGCGAGACGGCGGCGTCATCGATCGCGACTTCATCGCCGAGCACACCACTGGCTTCGAGGCTCTGGCCGCGCATCTTGAGGCGCTGGACTGGGCGACCATCGAGGCCGGCTGCGGCCTGCCGAAGGTGCGGATCGAGGAGGCGGCGGCGACCTACGCCCGGGCCGGTTCGACGATCCTCTGCTACGGCATGGGGCTGACCCAGCACCGCGACAGCTCCCAGACCGTTCAGCAGCTGGTCAACCTGCTGCTGCTGAAGGGCAATATCGGCCGCCCTGGGGCCGGGATCTGTCCGCTGCGGGGCCACTCCAACGTTCAGGGCAATCGCACGGTCGGGATCTGGGAGAAGCCTTCGGAGGCGCTGTCGGACTCGATCCGCGACGTCTTCGGCTTCGAGCCGCCGCGCGCTCATGGCCATACCGTGATCGAAACGATCGCGGCGATGGAGCGCGGCGAGGCCAAGGTCTTCGTCGGCCTGGGCGGCAATTTCGCCGTCGCCGCGCCCGATCCGGTGCGGACCTTCGCGGCGATGCGCAAGCTGGACATGGCGGTCCACATCGCCACCAAGCCGAACCGCACGCACATGCTGGTCGGCAAGGCCGCGTTGCTGCTGCCCTGCCTGGGCCGCACCGAGCTGGATGTCCGGGCCGGCGTGCGCCAGTCGGTGACCGTCGAGGACTCGATGTCGATGGTCCATGCCTCGCGCGGGCTCAATCCGCCGGCGTCGGAGCACCTGCTGTCGGAGCCGGCCATCGTCGCGGGGATCGCCACGGCGACCTTCGACCAGGACCCGCTGATCGACTGGCTGGGATTGGCCGACGACTATGACGCCATCCGCGACCTGATCGCCCGGGTCTTCCCGGCCGCGTTCGAAGGCTACAACGAGAAGGTCCGGGTCCCGGGCGGTTTCCGCCTCCCGGTCGGGCCTTCGGACCGCGTGTGGAAGACGGCGACGGGCAAGGCTAACTTCCTGGTCTTCGATCCGAAGGGCGGCGATCCGCGCCGGGGCGACCCGGACGTCCTGATCCTGACCACCCTGCGCAGCCACGACCAGTACAACACGACCATCTACGGCCAGAACGACCGCTATCGCGGCGTGTTCGGCCGGCGCGACGTCGTCTTCGCCAATCCCGACGACATGGCTCGGATGGGACTGGCCGAAGGCGACCTGATCGATGTCGGCGCGGCCTTCGACGAGAGCGGCGAGCGCGTGGTCCGCGCCTTCACGGTCGTCGCGCGGGACATCCCGCCGGGATGCCTCGCGGCCTACTACCCCGAGACCAATGTGGTCATCGCGCTGGACAACCACGACCAGCGCTCGGGCACGCCGGCCTACAAGTCCGCGCCCGTCAGGCTCCGCAAGCACCAGGCCGAATGGCGTTCGATGACTTCCACGTCATGACCGCGAATTAAGTCGTGGTCCGGAGGAAGCGCCGCTAGCTTGCCCTCCATCGAGATACACGCATCTGATGGGGAGCAAACCGATGCGCGCTATGACCACCCTGGCCGTGCTGGCCGCCGCCGTTTCCGCCGCTGGCGTCGCCCAGGCCGAACCGTCCGTGAAGATCAAGGACGCGGTCGCCCGCGTCGTGGTCATTCCGGAGAACCGCCCTGACATTAAGGTGGAGTTCCTGACCACCAACGCCAGCCTGCCCCTGACGGTCCGCAACGAAGGCGACAAGGTCGTCATCGACGGCGAGCTGCGGATGAGCCGGATCAACGGCTGCAACAACCGCAACGGCAAGACCTCGGTCAGGGTGCGCGGCGTCGGCGAGGTGGCCTATGAGAACATTCCTCAAGTCGCCATCCGCACGCCGATGGACGTCCGCATCGGCGCCGGCGGCGCGGTGTTCGGCGACATCGGCCGCTCGGACAGCGTCGAACTCGGCAACGCCGGCTGCGGCAATTGGACGGTGGCCAACACCAAGGGAAAGCTGGAGGTCAGCCAGGCCGGCTCGGGCGACACCCGGACGGGTTCGGCGAGCTCCGCCGAGATCAGCATCGCCGGGTCAGGCGACGTCAGCACCCAGGCGATCGCGGGTGATCTCGAGGCCAACATCGCCGGCTCGGGCGACGTCTCGGCCGCGAGCATCGGTGGCAAGCTGGAAGGCAATATCGCGGGTTCGGGTGACATCACGGTCGCGGGGGGCCGCAGCCGCGCCGTTGAGGTCAGCGTGATGGGCTCGGGCGACGTCACCTTCAAGGGCGAAGCCGACCAGGTCGAGGTCAGCGTCATGGGCTCCGGCGACGTCCGGATCGCCAAGGTCAACGGCCCCATCAAGAAGCACGTGGCCGGCTCGGGCGATGTCATCATCGGCCAGTAGGCCGCCGATCGCCACGCACACATATATATAAGAGTGAAGGCCCCGGGATCGCTCCCGGGGCCTTCTTCATGTCCGGACCGTGGGTCCAGCGTCGCGCTTAGCGGACGGCGATGCCGAACAGGTCGCCGGCCGAGATCAGGTCGGCGCCAGCGCGGTCGCGGGTCTTCAGGCTGCCGCCGAAGGTGTAGCGCAGGCCCACCTTGATGGCGTCGGCGTTCAGGTCGGCCAGGTCGTCCGACTCGCTGTGGGTGTACTTGGCGAAGGTCGACCAGCCGCTGTTGGCGAACTTGTACTCACCGCCGACGTTCACGTCCCACAGGTCCGCGTTGACGTTGGTGTCGATGCGCGACCAGGCCGCGCCGGCGTCCAGGCGGAAGTTGTCCGTGACGAAGTAACGGACGTCGCCGCGCACGGTGTACAGGTCGGCGTCCAGGTCGTTCGACTGGCCGTAGGCCGCGACGCCCGACAGGGTCACGTTCGACAGGTACTTGTGAGCTTCGCCGCCGACGGCCCAGACGGTGTCGTTAGCCGGGCGGGAGAGGGCGGTGAAGCCGCCGACGCGCCAGCTGTCGCCGATCTTGGTGGTCAGGTGGGCGGCGGCCGAAGCGACGGTCTCGTCCGACAGGTCGTTGTCCGAGATCGAGACGTCGCCGTTGGCGGTCACGGTCCAGGCGCCTTGCAGCGGGATCGCGACCGAGCCGTCGACGATGGCCGACGAGCCGTGGCCGCCGCCCAGCTTGGTGTTGATGTCGGTGTAGTTCACGGCCGCGCCGACCGAACCCACGTTCTGGGCGAAGGCCGGGGCCGAGACGGCGGCGGCGATCAGGGCGGCGGTGGCGAAGAGCTTCGTATTCATTGGGTCTATCCCCTTAGTCACTGTGGCTCCTCCGGCTGGCGGGGCGGTCGTTGTTGGGGGGAGGGGCCGCCCAGTCCGCCGGGGAGGGGCGGCATCTATGGAGGTTTGGGGGCGTGCTCAAGGCCCGCGGCGACGCTTGCGGGGCGAATAATGCATTTTTGTGACACTTGCGGAGAAGAGAATTTCGACTACGCGCAAGCGTGCGCACGTTCATTCCTTGCTTAGACCTGGAAGTGTTAAAAGCCGACCGTCGTTATGTTTGCGGGGGTCTTGCGCGGAGGGGCGCGGGCGCCTATCCAGAACCCGCCCGACGACTCGAGTCCTTTCGGACGAGACGAACCGGACAGAGCGCTTGACGAAACCGATTCTGGAACGTACAAGCGCGCCTCTGTTGGACCGGCTGTGAGCTTTCGGGCTCAAACGCGGTTCGCGAGACGCCCGGACATAGCGCCCTCACAGGCGCAATATCTGGTCATCACCCCCGACAGGCGACTGTTGGGGATATTTGTTTTGCGGACGCTGCGTACGGAGCCCACCTGGGTTCCGAGTTGGTCTTTGAAATGGTTCGAGACGCGGGCGCAGCCCACTAGGAAACCGAGCGATATGGATCGTCAGAACATCCGCATCCGGCTCAAGGCCTTCGATCACCGCGTGTTGGATCATTCCACGCGCGAGATCGTCAATACGGCCAAGCGCACGGGCGCGACGGTGCGGGGCCCCATCCCCCTGCCCACGCTTATCGAGAAATTCACCGTCAACCGTTCGCCGCACGTCGACAAGAAGTCGCGCGAGCAGTTCGAGATCCGTACGCACAAGCGCGTCCTCGACATCGTTGACCCGACTCCGCAGACCGTGGACGCGCTGATGAAGCTCGACCTGTCGGCCGGCGTTGACGTCGAAATCAAGCTGTAAGGAGGGCCTTCCATATGACTCTCCCCACCCAACGCACTGGCGTCCTCGCCAAGAAGCTCGGCATGACCCGCTTCTTCGATGAAGCCGGTCAGCACGTGCCGGTCACCGTCCTGTCGCTCGACGGTTGCCAGGTCACGGGCGTGCGCACCGTTGAGAAGGACGGCTACACCGCCCTGCAACTCGGCGCCGGCGCCAAGAAAGCCAAGAACACCTCGAAGGCCCTGCGCGGCCACTTCGCGAAGGCGGCCGTCGAGCCGAAGCGCGTCGTCGCCGAGTTCCGCGTCGAAGAGAACGCCCTGATCGAAGTCGGCGCCGAACTGACGGCCGACCACTTCGTCGCCGGCCAGAAGGTCGACATCCAAGGCGTGACCGTCGGTAAGGGTTTCGCCGGCGCCATGAAGCGCTGGAACTTCGGTGGTCTCCGCGCCACCCACGGTGTTTCGGTCTCGCACCGTTCGCACGGTTCGACCGGTAACCGCCAGGATCCGGGCCGTACGTTCCCGGGCAAGAAGATGGCCGGTCACCTGGGTCAAGAAACCGTCACCACCCTCAACGTCACCGTCTGGAAGGTCGACGTCGAGCGTGGCCTGATCCTGGTCAAGGGCGCTGTCCCCGGCCACGAAGGCAGCTACGTGAAGGTTCGCGACGCCGTGAAGAAGGCTCTGCCGGCTGACGCTCCGCGTCCGGGCGCCTTCCGCAAGGCTGGCCAAGCTCCGGCCGCCGCTGAAACCCCCGCTGAAGAGGCCCCCGCGGCTGCGACCGAAGAGGGCGAAGGCTAATGAAACTCGACGTCATCAAACTGGACGGCGGCAAGGCCGGCTCCGTTGATCTCGACGACGCCATCTTCGGCATCGACGACATCCGCGGCGACATCCTGCAGCGCGTCGTGACCTGGCAGCTGGCCAAGCGCCGCTCGGGCAACCACAAGATTCAAGTCCGCAACGAGGTCTCTCGTACGGGCAAGAAGATGTACAAGCAGAAGGGCACCGGCGGCGCCCGTCACGGTTCGCGCCGTGCGGCCCAGTTCGTCGGCGGCGCCAAGGCCCACGGTCCCGTGGTCCGCAGCCACGCCTTCGACCTGCCCAAGAAGATCCGCGCCCTGGCCCTGAAGCACGCTCTGTCGTCGAAGGCCAAGTCGGGCTCGCTGGTCGTCCTGGACAACGTTGCTCTGACCGAAGCGAAGACGGCCGCCCTGCGCGCCAACTTCGACAAGATCGGTCTGAAGAACGCCCTGGTCATCGCCGGCCCGGAAGTGGACGCGAACTTCAAGCTCGCCGCCCGCAACATCCCGAACGTGGATGTCCTGCCGAACGCCGGCCTGAACGTCTACGACGTGCTGCGTCGCCAGACCCTCGTCCTGACCAAGGACGCGGTCGAAGCGATCTCGGCTCGTTTCGCTGAGAAGGAAGCCGCCTAATGGCCGCCACCGCTCGCCACTACGACACGATCCTGTCGCCGGTGATCACCGAAAAGACGACCCTGCTCAGCGAGCAGAACAAGGTTGTCTTCAAGGTGGCCAACGACGCGACCAAGGACGAAATCGCCGCCGCCGTCGAAGAGCTGTTCAAGGTCAAGGTGACCAAGGTCAACACCATCGTGACCAAGGGCAAGACCAAGCGCTTCCGCGGCATCGTGGGTCGTCGCAACGACGTCAAAAAAGCGATCGTGACGCTGGCCGAAGGCCAGTCGATCGACATCACGACGGGGCTCTAAGTCATGGCCTTGAAGCAATTTAACCCGACCAGCCCCGGCCAGCGCGGCCTGGTGCTGATCGACCGCAGCGAACTTCACAAGGGCAAGCCCGAGAAGAAGCTGGTCGAAGGCCTGACCAAGTCGGGCGGCCGTGGCGGCAATGGCCGCGTGGCCGTTCGCTTCCGCGGCGGCGGCGCCAAGCGCCTCTACCGTCTGGTCGACTTCAAGCGCCGCAAGCAAGGCGTGGCCACGGTCGTTCGTCTCGAGTACGACCCCAACCGCACCGCCTTCATCGCCCTGATCAAGTATCAGGCCGACGGCGAGCTGGCCTACATCCTGGCCCCGCAACGCCTGAAGGCCGGCGACGAAGTCGTCACCGGCGAGAAGGTCGACGTGAAGCCGGGCAACGCCTCGCCGCTGCGCACGCTGCCGATCGGCACGATCATCCACAACATCGAGCTGAAGCCCGCCAAGGGTGGTCAGATCGCCCGCTCGGCTGGCGCCTACGCCCAGCTGGTCGGTCGTGACGCCGGCTATGCCCAGATCCGCCTGAACTCGGGCGAACTGCGCATGGTGCTCGACACGTGCATGGCCACCGTCGGCGCCGTTTCGAACCCCGACCACATGAACCAGAACCTCGGCAAGGCCGGTCGTTCTCGTCACATGGGCCGTCGCCCGCACGTCCGCGGTGTCGCCATGAACCCGGTCGACCACCCCCACGGTGGTGGTGAAGGCCGGACCTCGGGCGGCCGTCACCCGGTGACCCCGGCTGGTAAGCCGACCAAGGGCGCCAAGACCCGCGTCAACAAGGCCACGGATAAGTTCATCATCCGCTCGCGCCACAAAGCGAAGAAGGGCCGCTAAGCCATGACCCGCTCCGTCTGGAAAGGCCCGTTTGTCGACGGGTACCTCCTGAAGAAGGCCGATGCCGCTCTGTCGTCGGGCCGCAAGGACGTCATCAAGACCTGGTCGCGTCGCTCGACGATCATGCCGCAATTCGTCGGCCTGACCTTCGGCGTGCACAACGGCCACAAGCACGTTCCCGTGCTCGTGTCGGAAGACATGGTCGGCATGAAGTTCGGCGAATTCGCGCCGACCCGGAACTTCCCGGGTCACGCCGCCGACAAGAAGGCCAAGAGGAAGTAATCATGGCCAAGCAAAAGCAAGCTCGCCGCCTCGACGGCGCCGAAGCGATGGCCAAGGTTCGCACCCTGCGCACCAGCGCCCGCAAGCTGAACCTGGTCGCTCAGTCCATTCGTGGCCTGAACGTCCAGCGCGCTCTCAACGAGCTCGAGTTCAGCCACAAGCGTATCGCTCAGGACGTCCGCAAGGCGCTGTACTCGGCGATCTCCAACGCCGAGAACAACCACAACCTCGACATCGACTCGCTGGTCGTCGCCGAGGCCTATGTGGGCAAGAACCTGATCATGAAGCGTTTCTCGCCCCGCGCTCGCGGTCGCGCGACGCGCGTTGAGAAGCCGTTCTCCGAGATCACGATCGTGGTCCGCGAACTGGGTGAGGCCGCCTAATGGGTCAGAAAGTCAATCCGGTCGGGCTGCGGCTCGGCGTGAACCGCACCTGGGACAGCCGTTGGTTCGCCGACGGCGCCCAGTACGGCAAGATGCTGCATCAGGACCTCGCGGTCCGCGCCGCCCTGAAGAAGC
>JAYRLX010000546.1:0-1985 GCA_041905125.1 Caulobacter sp.
TGGCGGAGGAGGGGCGCCTCCAGCCGAGGCCCTGATACGAAAAGGCCCCGATCCTCGCTGGAGGTCGGGGCCAAATTGCGTAGGTCTCGGCGTTCAGCTTTCGCCGGACTTAGTGATACCGGCGGATCAGACCCACCAGCTTGCCCTGCACCTCGACCTGGTCCGGGCCGAAGATGCGGGTCTCGTACTTCGGGTTGGCGGCTTCCAGGGCGATCGAGCCGCCCTTCTTGCGCAGGCGCTTGAGGGTGGCTTCCTCGCCGACCAGGGCGACGACGATCTCGCCCGAGGTGGCGGTGTCGCCCTTCTTGATGATGACGTAGTCGCCGTCGAGGATGCCGGCCTCGATCATCGAGTCCCCCTGCACCTCGAGGACATAGTGCTCGCCATTGCCCAGCATGGCTTCCGGCACCGGCAGGCGCTCGCGCTCGTGCTGGATGGCGTCGATCGGCGTGCCGGCGGCGATGCGGCCCAGGATGGGCAGTTCGCGGCTGTCGTTGGCGGCCGGGGCGGGCGTCACGGCGGGCGGCGCGCCGCCGCCTTCGAACACCTGCGGACGGAACGCGCCTCGGCCCTTGGGCGGGGCGGCGGTCGTGGCCTGCTGCGGCAGCTTCACCACTTCCAGCGCCCGGGCCCGGTGGGCCAGGCGACGGATGAAGCCGCGTTCCTCCAGCGCCGTGATCAGGCGGTGGATGCCGGACTTCGACGCCAGGTCGAGCGCCTCCTTCATCTCGTCGAAGGACGGGGAGACGCCGGTCTCCTTGATCCGCTCGTGGATGAACATCAGCAGTTCGTGCTGCTTGCGGGTGAGCATGTCGACCTCGACTGGAGCGCGGAACAAACCGCAAACCTTGGAGATGTTCTCTAGGCGTTCTTCCTTAATGTCAAGTTGACGCTGTTCTCCCTGTGTTCAGGCCAGGAATTGCGGGGATTCTCAGCGGTCCTGAGGCGGCGTCGCGGCCGAATCAACCAGGTCTTCGAAGCGCGTCGCAAGCTCTGGGAACTTGGGCGTGCAGTTCTCGTAGAAGCTCATGATCCGCCGCATGTCGCCGTGGTAGTCGCCCGTCGGATAGATCGCCGGACCCAGGCCCACGACCTTGCGCCGATAATCCATCATGCCCAAGACCATCGGCACGCCGGCGCCCCTGGCGATGTGGTAAAAGCCGGTCTTCCACTCGCGCGCCTTGCCGCGCGTGCCCTCGGGCGCGATGGTCAGCATGAATTCGTCGCGGCGCGCGAACTCCTCGATCATGGCCTTGACCATGTCCTTGGAACGCTCGCGATCCAGGGGGATGCCACCCAGGTCGCGCATCATCTGGTCGAACGGTTTCTTGAACAGCGACGCCTTGCCGATGAAGCTGAGCTTCAGGTCCAGCGCGTCCGCCGCGCCGACGAAATAGACGAAGTCCCAGTTGCTGGTGTGCGGGGCGGCGATGATGACGAACTTCCGCGTCTCCGGCGGCGCGCCTTCGATGCGCCAGCCGCGGAGCTTGAAATGCGCCGAGAGGGCCCATTTCACCACGCGGGCGAGCCAGTTCATGCGGTCGTTTCCAGGCCGAGCCAAGGTTGAGCTCAAGCTCAGCCTATCAGGGTTTGGGTGGCGGCCGTCACGTCAAGGTGTCGCATCAGGCTTTCGCCGACCAGCATGGCCTTGGCGCCGGTCGCCTCCATCCGCACGACGTCGGCGTGGGTGAAGACGCCGCTCTCGGTGACCAGCAGCGAGCCCTTCGGAGCCTGATTGGACAGGCGCTCGGTCACGGCCAGATCGACGACGAAGCTCTTCAGGTCGCGATTGTTGATCCCGACCAGATCCGAGCCCAGCGCGCCGGCGCGGGCCATTTCGGTCTCGTCGTGCACCTCGACCAGGGCGTCCATGCCCAGGCGCTTGGCTTCCGACATCAGCTCGGCCGCTAGGACATCGTCGATCATCGCCAGGATCACGAGAATGGCGTCGGCGCCTAGGGCGCGACTTTCAGCCACCTGCCAAG
>JAYRLX010000547.1:0-1979 GCA_041905125.1 Caulobacter sp.
GCCGCCCGCGGAGCCGCCAGTCGCGCGCCAGGCCGATCAGCGGGAAGACCACCGCCGCGCCGGCGGCGACCTCGAACGCATAGGGCTTGAGGAACGGCAGCGGCAGGATGCGGCCCAGCCCCGGCCCCATCAGCATCGTGAAGGCGCCGACCTGCAGGCGCATGTGCCAGTCGCGGTTCCGGCGCAGGGCGACGGCGGCGGCGAACAGGCCGACCGCGCCCAGCAGGGTCGCCGGATTGGCCACGACGAAGTGCTGCGGCTGGAAGAAGAACGGCGTGCGACCGGTGCGGACCGCCGCCAGCGTCACCAGCGGCCCCAGGACCACCAGCGCCAGCATCCAGACCAGCGCCAGGCCGCCCAGCGTCCGGTGGACCCGCAAGGCGCCGCCGCTCGCCAGCCAGGCCTGGGCGACAACGATCGCCACCCAGCCCATGAACGTCACGGCATGCAGGTGCACGATCAGCGGCGCGCCGAAGCTCGACCGCCCCATGGCCAGCTGCAGGACAAAGCCCGCGACCTCGACCACGGCCATGACCGTGACGAGGTTTCGAAAGAACGCCAGGTCGTTCGGCGGCGTCCGGATTTCAGTGGTGCTCATGCGTGTCCCCGCGCGCTGCGCGGCCCCCCTCGGGCCAATCCAACTGGAATATCACCGTTACGCCGACTCGGGGGTCATGATTTGGCGACAGCGCCTATCCGGCGATCATGCCGACCTTGAGGTCGGTCGCGGTGTAGACGCATTCGCCATCGGCCAGCAGGCGGCCATTGGCCAGGCCCAGGGCGAGCTTGCCGCGTCGCACCTGCCGCAGGCTGATCTCGTAGCACACCACCTTGACCTCGGGCGTCACGTGGCCGCGGAACTTCACCTCGCCCACGCCGATCGCTCGGCCCTTGCCCGGGGATCCAGACCAGCCCAGCCAGTAGCCGATCACCTGCCACATGGCATCCAGCCCCAGGCACCCCGGCATCACCGGGTCGCCGATGAAATGGCAGCCGAAAAACCAGAGGTCGGGATTGATATCCAGTTCGGCGGCGACGAACCCCTTGCCGAACTCGCCGCCGTCCAGGCTGATCTCGGTGATCCGATCCATCATCAGCATCGGCGGCGCCGGCAATTGCGCATTGCCGGGCCCGAAATAGCCGCCCAGACCTGATTTCAGCAGATCGGCCTTGTCGTAGTGATCCTTTGGCGCGTGAAAATCGTGCGGGTTCGCCAAGACGGTCTTCCCCTGTATAGGTTCTCGACGCCTAGCTGCCGACACGGCCGGCGGCCCGTCAAGGTTGAGAGGCCGACGCCAGAGACTAAACCTTGCCGCGCGCGCGTCGCGGGGTAAAAGACCGGCTCACAGTCGAGGCCCCATGCCGCAACACGGCCAACAGATCGGACAGACGCCGGACTGGCTTCCGCACGAGCGGCCTTTCCTGCCCGGCTCGCCGTCGACGCCGCATTTCCCGACGCGCTTCAGGATCATCCACGGGCTGATCAGCCTGTTGATCGGGGTGACCGGCTCGCTGGGCCAGGCCCTGATCCAGGTCAACCTGCCCGCCATCCAGGGCTCGCTGGGGCTGACGCCGACCCAGGGCGCCTGGCTGACGACGATCTACGTGATGACCAACATCTCGATGAACCTGCTGCTGGTGAAGTACCGCCAGCAGTTCGGCATCCGCCGGTTCGCCCTGGTGTTCCTCAGCCTCTACACCGTGGCGGCCTTCGCCCACCTGGCGCTGGACAACTTCGCCATGGCCCTGGTCCTGCGGGCGATCAGCGGCGTGGGCGCGGCGGCGCTGACGGCGCTGGCGATGTTCTACATGCTGCAGGCCTTCCCCGCCTCGTTCCGGATCGGGGCGCTCGTGCTGGGCGTGGGCGTGTCGCAGCTGGGCTCGCCTCTGGCCCGCGTGATCTCCACCAGCCTGCTCGACGCCGCCTACTGGCACGGCCTCTATGCGCTGGAGGCCAGCCTCGCGGCCCTGTGCCTGGC
>JAYRLX010000548.1:0-1979 GCA_041905125.1 Caulobacter sp.
CGAGGCTGACCTTGACCTGCTGATTGGGAATCAGCGGGAGATGGTCGCCGGGCATGACATAGATATAGCCATTGGCGTCGGCCGCCGGGCTGTTGGACGTCAGCGTGAGGGCGTTCTGGAAGGTGGCGTCGATGAAAGCATAGGTCGCGCGCAGCGTGAACGGACCCTTCCGGTAGTTCAACTGGGCCTCGGCGCCCTGGCGCAGAGTGTCGCCGACATTGGCGAAATAGCCGAAGCCGGTCTGCTGCGAGGGAATGTTCAGAATGTCGTTCTGGTTGAAGGTGCGGAAATAGCCGGCCTTCCAGCCCACCGCGCCCCAGTCGTTGGCGAGAAGCTGCTGGCCGCGGAGACCCGCCTCGACGGTCTGGGACACGACCTGCTGCAACGGCGGATCGGCCACCAGGAAGCTCGCCAGAATGCAGGGATGAACCGGATCGGCGCAGCCCAGTTCGAGCGGCGTCGGCGCGCGGTTGGCCATCGAATAGGAGCCGTAGACCAGCACGTCCGGCGTGATCTTGTAGGTCAGGCCGACCATCGGATTGAGATGGTTGTACTGGTTGTTGCCGTTGACGTCGCCGCCGAGCTGGTCCGCCAGCGAGATCGAGGCCAGGTTGAGACGGGCGCCGGCGGACAGCGTCAGCTTGTCGGTGATGTCCAGCGCGTCGAGGGCGTAGATGCCGACATAACGGTTATAGGCGTTGACATTGGTCGGGCCGATGGTGGTCGGGTCGCCGGAGGCGCCGAGATAGGTTCCGTTGCCGACGACGACATAGTTCGGCATGACCGAGCCGAGTTCGGCCGTGGCGGTGTAATTGCTCGAGCCGTAATCGAAGCTCGCGCCGAAGGTGAAGTGGTTCTTGAAGCCGAACAGCCGGTCGTTGTTGGTCAGCTGCGCGCTGCCGCCGACGCTGGTCGTGGTGATGGTGCTGCGGTCGATCTCGCCGAAGGGGTAATTCGGGTTCAGATTATTGGCGAGTTGCTGGCCGTTCAGGCCATTGGCCGGCACGTCGTCGTCGCCGTAGCAAAGCAGCGTCGGATCGTCGCACGCCTGGGCGTCGGTCGGATTGCCGTCGACCGTATGCTGGATATAGCGGCGGACATAGGCGTTGGTGGCGAGGCTCCAGCTTGGCGACAGGCTGAAATTGCCCGACACCGCGATCTGGCCGACCTGATAATGATTGGTCTGGGGCGTCGTATAGACACTGCCCCAATCCTCCTGAAGCATCTGGACCGGCGAGGTGCCGGCGGCGCCGAACAGATTGTCGGCGAGGCCGAGGTTCACATGATATTCGTTGCCGTTGGCGCGATAGCCGAGGTCGCCGTAGAAGCGGCGGATGGTGGAGCTGCCGAAATCGCGGAAGCCGTTGTCGTGGACGCCTTCGAGCGCGCCATAGAAGGCGAAATCGCCGACCTGCTTGCCGTAATCGAACCCGCCCTGGATACGGCCATAGGAGCCGCCGGACACTTCAAGCTGGCCGCCCTGATAGTTGAAGCCGTCCTTCATCTTGATATTGACGGCGCCGCCGAGCGCGTTGAGGCCGAAGACGGGATTGTTGGAAATCACGTCCATCGAGAGAATGGCGAGCGTCGGGATCGTGTCCCAGTTCACCGTGTCGCCGAAGGCGTTGTTGATGCGCACGCCGTTCTGATAGACGGCGAGGCCCTGCGGCGTTCCCTGGGTCGGCGATGAGACGAAGCCGCGATAGACGACGTCGGGCGTGAGCATATTGCCCGTGCCGGACTGGACAGCCACGCTGGGCACGAGGCGCTGCAGCGAATCCGCGGCTGCCGGCGAACCGGTGCGTTGGATCTCCTGGGCGTCGATGCGGGTCGTGCTGTAGGGCGTGATGTCCTGGGTGAAATTGAATGGCGCGCCGGCGACGCCCGCGCCTGGAGCGCCCGGCGCCGGCGCCGCGACCAGTGGAGCGGCGGCGGGCGCGTCGGTGGTGACGTCGATGTCGGGGAGCGGCTGGCCGCTC
>JAYRLX010000098.1:0-10985 GCA_041905125.1 Caulobacter sp.
ACCTATGCCGAACTGCATGAACAGGTTTGCCGGATGGCCAACGTGTTCAAGGCTCAGGGCGTCACCAAGGGCGACCGGGTGACCATCTATCTGCCGATGATCCCGGAAGCGGCTTTCGCCATGCTGGCCTGCGCCCGGATCGGCGCGGTCCATTCGGTGGTGTTCGCGGGCTTCTCGCCCGACAGTCTCGCCGGCCGCATCAACGACTGTGACTCCAAGCTGGTCATCACGGCCGACGAGGGCGTGCGCGGCGGCAAGCGGATTCCGTTGAAGACCAATGTCGACACGGCCCTGGCGCATTGTCCGGGCGTGGAGAAGGTTCTGGTCGTCACCCGCACGGGCGCCAGCGTGCCGCTGACGCCGGGCCGCGACGTCATCTACGAGCACGCCGCCGCCAAGGCCTCGATCCACTGCGCGCCGGAGCCTATGAACGCGGAAGACCCGCTGTTCATCCTCTACACCTCGGGTTCGACGGGGAAGCCCAAGGGCGTGCTGCACACCACCGGCGGCTATCTGGTCTGGGCCAGCTGGACCCACGAGGTGGTGTTCGACTACCGCCCCGGCGAGATCTACTGGTGCACGGCCGACGTGGGCTGGGTCACCGGCCACACCTACATCGTCTACGGTCCGCTCGCGAACGGCGCGACCAGCGTGATGTTCGAGGGCGTGCCGAACTATCCCTGCAACAGCCGATTCTGGCAGGTGATCGACAAGCACAAGGTCGAGATCTTCTACACCGCCCCGACGGCCCTGCGCGCCCTGATGCGCGAGGGCGAGGCGCCCGTGGAGCGTACGTCCCGGGCGTCGCTGCGCCTGCTGGGCAGCGTGGGCGAGCCGATCAACCCGGAAGCCTGGCTCTGGTACCACCGCGTGGTCGGCGAGAGCCGCTGCCCGATCGTCGACACCTGGTGGCAGACGGAAACCGGCGGCACGCTGATGACGCCACTGCCGGGCGCCGACGCCCTCAAGCCGGGCTCGGCCTGCGGCCCCATGCCGGGCGTGAAGCCGGAACTGGTCGACGCGGAGGGCGGGATCCTGGAGGGCGCGACCGAGGGCAACCTCGTGATCACCGACAGCTGGCCGGGTCAGATGCGCACGGTCTATGGCGACCACCGCCGCTTCTTCGAAACCTATTTCTCGACCTACCCGGGCAAGTACTTCACCGGCGACGGCTGCCGCCGCGATGGCGACGGCTACTACTGGATCACCGGCCGCGTGGATGACGTGCTGAATGTCTCGGGTCACCGCTTGGGCACGGCCGAGGTCGAAAGCGCCCTCGTCGCTCACCCGCGCGTCGCCGAGGCGGCGGTCGTCGGCTATCCGCATAACATCAAGGGTCAGGGCATCTACTGCTACGTCACCCTGAACGCCGGCGTGGCGCCCAGCGAGGCGCTGCGCAAGGAACTGACCGACTGGGTTCGCCGCGAGATCGGTCCGATCGCGACCCCGGACGTCATCCAATGGGCGCCGGGTCTGCCGAAGACCCGCTCTGGCAAGATCATGCGCCGCATCCTGCGCAAGATCGCCGAGAACGAACTGGAGAGCCTGGGGGACACCTCGACCCTGGCCGATCCGTCGGTCGTGGACGATCTCGTCCAGAACCGCGCCGGCGCGTGAGACCTGACGAAAGTCGCGCCGAGGCGTTAGCTTCGGCGTGATGCGCCCGATCGTCCTCGCCCTGAACCTCTCTCTCGCCTTGGCCTCGTCGGCCGCGCGCGCGGAGGATGGCGAACGCGGCGACGGCGTCGAGGTATCGATGCGGCTCGATGATCAAGGTCACGGCGTCGTCCGCGCCCATACCGAGATCGCCGCGCCGCCCGAGCTTGTCTACCGCACCCTGCTCGATTGCGACCGCGCCGCCCGGATCATGCCGGGCGTCCGCCGTTGCAAGGTGGTTTCCAAGGATGCGACGGGCGAGATCCGCGAACATGTGGTGCGGTTCAGCTTCTTTCTGCCGCCGGTGCGCTCGACGTCGCGGGTGACGCTGGAGCCGAACCGGCTGATCCGCTTCACCTGCATCCGGGGCGATATCCGGGCCTGCGACGGAACCTGGCGGCTGACCCCAATCGACGGCGGCCGCCGGACGCAGGTGGACTATGATTTCTGGGCCAGCGCGCCGTTTGGCCTGCCCATCGACCTGGTCGGGCGCATGATGCGGCGGGATGCGCCGGCGGCGCTGCAAGCCTTGCGCCGGGAATGCGAGCGGTCATGACCTCGCGCCCGTTCCAAGAGCCCGACGGCCTGATGCTGTTCGATGGAGTGTGCAACCTGTGCAACGGCGCGGTTCAGGCGGTTTTGGCGATCGACCGCGACGGCGCCATCTGCTTCACGCCCCTGCAGTCGCCTTATGGGCGGGCGCTCGCCGCAAGGCACGGCCTGAACCCGGAGTCGCCCGACAGCTTCGTCTTCCTTGACCAGGGCCGGGCGCTGACCAAGACGGCTGCCGTCGCGGCGATCCTGCGTCGCGCATCCCGTCCCTGGCGGTGGCTCGCGATCATCGACCGCCTGCCGCGCGGCCTGACGGAACGGATCTATGACGCGATCGCCCGCAATCGCTATCGGCTGTTTGGCCGGCGAGAGCATTGCGTGGTCCCGACCGAGGACCAGCGCGCCCGGTTCATCACCGAAGCGCCCTAGAACAACGCCGCGACGCTCTCGGCGCTGTACGGCTTTTGCAGAACCGGCGTCTCCTTGAAGCGGTCCGGGAAGGCCGCGCTGTCGCCAAACCCAGTGCCGAACGCGAACGGCACGCCCGCCTCCTGTAGCGCCTGAGCCACCGGGAAGCTGGTCTCCGATCCCAGATTCACGTCCAAGATCGCGAAGGGCGGCAGGTCTTCCGCCAAAGCCTCCAAGGCCTGACCGACGCTGGAGACGACCGTCACCTGCTTGACCCCCAGGCGCGTCAGCATGTCCTCCAGATCCAGCGCGATGATCATGTTGTCTTCCAGCACCAGCATCCGCTCTGGCGCGCGGACCGGCGTCTCCGCGCGCTTAGCCTTCGCCGCCGTGATCTCCACGCCTTCGGTTGTCACATACCGCGCAGGGATCCGAATCCTCGCCTGGAACCCCTCAGGCCGGTAGTCGAGCGCCACCTCGCCATCCAGATCGTGTGGAATGGAATGCTCGATGATCGTCGAGCCGAACCCTCGGCGGGTGGGCGGCTGGACCGGAGGGCCGTCCTGTTCGCGCCAGTCGATGACCAAGTCGCCCTTCGAGTCGCGCGCCCAATCGACCGTCACATAGCCGCGCTGATCGCAAAGCGCGCCATACTTTGCGGAGTTCGTCATCAGTTCGTGGATAACGAGGGACAGGAGCGAGAAGGCGTCAGGCGCGAGGGCGGTGGGGGCGCCGGTTAGGCGCACGCGGTCGGCCTTGGCGCTCAGATAGGCCTCCGCTTCGGCGGTGATCAGGTCGCTCAGAGCGCCCGGCCCCCATTGGTGGCGGGTGATCTGGTCATGCGCCCGGGCCAGGGCCTGGACGCGTCCGCCCACCACCTCGGCGAATTGCTCGACCGTCGAGACCCCCGCGCGGCTCTGGCTGATCAGGCCTCGGATCAAGCCGAGGATGTTGCGAACCCGGTGGTTCAGCTCGGCGATCAGCAACTCCTGCCGCTGGTTGGCGCGTTGGCGCTCCTCGTCGGCCAGGTCCGTCAGGCGGAAGACGATTTCCAGCAGGCTGACGCGCATGCTCTCGGCCAGGAAACGCTCGACCTGCGTCCAAGGTCGGCTATGGCCGCGCACGGTCTCTTCCCAGGCCTCGAAGCTCTTGCGCGGCGTCAGCCGCTCGCCCAGCGGTCCGACCTGAACCAGCTTGGCGGGCTGACCGGCCCAAACGACGGTCTGGGCCTCCTCCTTGCGGAAGAAGATCAGATAGTCGCGCGGCGCCCGCGACAACGGCACCGCCATCATGCCCGCAGCCTTGCCGGCCCAGGACGCGGCCGACGGCAGCAGCGCGGCGATCTCGTTGGTCGCGAAGACCGTATGGGTGTCCTTCTCGCGCAACAGCCGGATCAAGGCGTGGACATTGCTGGCGTCGGGCGTCGAATCCCGCAGAGTCAGTCGCCCTTCCAGCCACAGCGCCAAGCCGTCGCAATGGACCAGTCGGCACAGGTCGTCGAGATAGGGACTGAGCGTGTCCGCGCCCTGCGGCGCCCCCACGACCGTCGCCATCATCCGATCGTGCAAGGCGCGCGCCTCGGCGTGGCGGCGCGTCTCGATCTCCCGTTCCCGGCTCTCAAGCGTCAGTGAGAACAGCTGGCCAAAAAGTTCGGCCGCCGTGCGACGCTCATAGCTGATGTGCTTGGGCGCATAATGGTGGCAGGCGAAAAGCCCCCAGAGCTTGCCGTCGCGCAGGATCGAGATCGATAGCGAGGCTCCAACGCCCATGTTGCGCAGGTACTCGATATGGATCGGCGAGACCGCGCGCAGCATGCTCATGGACAGGTCCACGGGCTCGCCGGAGACGCTGACCTGCGGCGTGATCGGCGAGACCTCCGCATCGACGTCGGCGATGATCCGCAGCCAGTTGCGTTCGTACAGGGCGCGCGCCTGAACCGGGATATCGGACGCGGGATAGCGCTGCCCCAGGAACGAGCCGATGCCGGGCCGCACCGACTCGGCGATCACCTCGCCCGCGCCGTCATGGCTGAAGCGGTAGACCATGACCCGGTCGAACTCCGTCAGCGCGCGGACCTGGCGTGCGGCCTCGTGGCAGAAGTCGTCGAAACCCGGGCGCGCGGCGATCCGCATCGTCATGGAGCGCACCGCCGAGGCCGCCTCGATCAGGGCTTCGGCCTGACTAGGCTCGCCCTCGATGATCAGCATGCGGCCGGAATAGTGCAGCGCCAGGTCAAAATCCTCGCCGCCATCGACCAAAGGCTGGCCGAACATCCGCTCGACCGCGTCAGCCCCACGCATGATCTGCAACCGACCGCGGATGGCGTGGATGGCATGACCGCTCATGACCTGGGTCAGAGGGCGGCCGATGAGATCCGTCGCCGACAGGCCCAGAAAACGCAGCGTGGTGGTCGAGGCGTGGACGACCAGCCAGTCGGTGTCGACCGCCAGCAGGAAGCCGAACGGCTGGATCGCGCCGAGCATATGGATCGGCTCGCGATCGCAGTTGGTCAGATCGACCTCAAATCCGGACATGGGCGCCGGCTCGGACATTCAGGACTCCAGGCGAGGCGGCGGTCTCGAACGCGGCCGAGAAGCACTGAAACCCATATCGCGCACCCGCGACGGCCTCGTCTGTCCGCAAGCCGACTTTCGGTTGCGCTTCCAACCAGCCCAGGAAGGAGCGCCAGAGATCGGCCTCGTCGCCATGGCCGAGGTAGCCGGTCGGCAAGCCGGGCGCGGCTCTCCGCACGCGACGCGCCAGGAAACGCGCGCCCAGCCTCGAGCCCTCGAGAACATACAGAAGACCCACGCCAAACCCTCGCGACGGCGTGGGCTCGGCCGCCAGGGCCGGGAGCGCCAGACCCAGGGCGACGAGATCATTTGACAGCGCCGCGCGCCGGCTCCGATCCGACCAGTCATCGAGCCATGTCGCGACGCCGGCCCGCTCCAGCGCCAGCTCCAAAGGCGTCAGAGCCGCGGCGGAGGCCGAAAGGAATCGCCCGTATCCAGAGATGCTCTCGAAGTCGAAGGCGGCCGCGACAGCATCCAGAGCCGCATGGTCTTGGGCGGTCGCCGCGCGTAGGCGGTCACGAAGCAAAGGTTCAGTCAATCAGGGCCCCACACGCGCGGCCCGCGAGCGGGGAGCCGAGACGAACGTTCTAAACGGGCATTCGGCGCTTCGGTTCCCGGCAGATGACAGGTCGGTAAGGTTTATCTCGAAATCGACGGTGATAGGGTCGGGAACAGTTGTTCAGGAGACCCTCGCGCATGATCCGCACCGCCAAGCTCGCCTTCGTCGCGGCCGCTCTTTCCACCACGGCCTTGTCGCCTATGGCCTTGGCCGCGACCGCGTCCGCGAAGCCAAAGGCCGTGACGACGGCGCCCAAGATCGCCAGCGTCGCCGCGATCAAGGCGCCCCCGATCGTCTACCAGCAGCGCGTCCTGTCCAATGGCATGAAGGTCTTCACCTCGCGCGACGCCACGACGCCGAATGTCTCGGTTCAGGTCTGGTACGGCGTCGGCTCCAAGGACGATCCGCGCGGCCGCTCGGGGTTCGCCCACCTCTTCGAACACCTGATGTTCAAGGCCACGCGCAACATGCCCAGCGAGACGCTGGACCGCCTGACCGAGGATGTCGGCGGCTTCAACAACGCGTCCACCTGGGACGACTTCACCAACTATTACGAGGTCGCGCCGGCCAATCACTTGGAGCGCCTGCTCTGGGCCGAATCCGACCGCTTGAAGTCGCTGGTGATCGACGAGAGCGTGTTCGCCTCCGAGCGCGACGTCGTGAAGGAAGAGCTGCGCCAACGCGTCCTGGCCGATCCCTATGGTCGCTTCTTCGCGCTCTCGATCCCGCAGCAGTCGTTCACCACCCACCCGTACCAGCGCCCGGGCATCGGCTCGATCGAGGAGTTGGACGCGGCCACGGTCGATGACGTTCGCGCCTTCCACCAGACCTACTACCGGCCCGACAACGCCGCCCTGATCGTCGTGGGCAACTTCGACCAGGCCAAGCTGGACGCGATGATAGACCAGTATTTCAGCGGCATCGCCAAGCCGGCCGGCGACATTCCGAAGGTGACCGCCGTCGAGCCCGCCCGCGCCGCTCCCAAGACCGTGAACACCTACGGCCCGAACGTGCCGCTGCCCGCGCTGGCGATCACCTGGCTGGCGCCGGCCGCCGCCGACAAGGACGCTCCGGCTCTGACCGTGCTGGACGCCATCCTGTCGGCCGGCAAGTCCTCGCGGCTCTATGACAGCTTGGTCTACGAGCAGAAGATCGCCCAGTCGGTGTTCTCCAGCGCGCCGAACAACGCCCAGCCGGGCCTGTTCTACGTCGGCGCGATCATGGCCGGCGGGAAGACGGTCCAGCAGGGCGAGACGGCGCTCCGCGCCCAGGTCGCCCGCCTCCGCGACGGCCTCGCCACACCGGCCGAACTCTCGGAAGCCAAGGCGGGCCTGCTGGCTGACGCGGTTCGCCGCCGCGAGGAGATCGACGGTCGCGGCTTCGCCATCGGCTACGCCCTGATGACCGAGGGCGACGCCGCCCGCGCCAACACCAATCTCGCCGCCCTGCAGGCGGTCACCGCCGCCGACGTCCAGCGCGTGGCCCGCAAGTACCTCGCCGACGACAGGCGCACCGTGATCCGCTACCTGCCGGAGAAGGATCGTCCGGCCGGCGAGAAGGACGCCACGCCGCCGATCCCCAAGGTGGCCTCGGTCAAGTACGACGGCCCGGTCACGACCCTCGCGCCCGAAAGCGAGCGCCAGGCGCCGCCGCCGATCGCTGCGCCTGTCCCGGCGGTGCTGCCGACCCCGGCCGAGAAGACCCTGGCCAACGGCCTGCGCGTCATCGTCGCCAAGTCCAGCGACCTGCCGCTGATCACCGCCGACCTGACGGTGCGTGGCGGGGCGAGCTCGGATCCCAAGGGCTTGGCGGGCGTGTCCAGCCTGACCGCCGAACTGCTGACAGAGGGAACGGCCACCCGCTCGGCGACCCAGGTCGCGCGCGAAACCGAGGCCTTGGGCGCCAATCTCGAGGCCGGCTCCGGCTGGGAGGCCGCCTCCCTGACCCTGAGCGTCACCCAGAACAACGCCGCCCCCGCCATGGCCATCATGGCCGACGTGGCCGAGAACCCCGCCTTCGCGGCGGCGGAACTGGACCGGGTCCGCGCCGAAACCCTCGACAGCCTGTCGGTCGCCTACCAGCGCCCCGGCAGCCTGGCCGGCTACGCGACCGCGCCCGTGCTGTACGCCGGTTCCGCCTATGGCCATGTGGCCGGCGGCACCCCGGGCTCGCTGCCGAAGATCAAGCGGACGGATCTCGCGAAAACTCACGCCGCCTATTGGCGTCCCGACAACGCGGTGCTGGTGCTGACCGGCAACCTGACGCCCGAGGCCGGCTTCGCCCTGGCCGAGAAGGCCTTCGGCGGGTGGAAGAAGCCCGCCTCGCCGCCGCCCGCGCCGCCCGCCGCGCCAACCGGCTACCAGCCGCGGAACGTGATCATCGACCTGCCCGGCACGGGCCAGGCGGCCGTGGTGCTGGCCAAGCCGGCGATCACCCGCACGGACCCGAACTACTATCAGGGTCTGGTGGCCAACACGGTGCTGGGCGTCGGCTTCTCGTCGCGCCTGAACCAGGAAATCCGCATCAAGCGCGGCCTCTCCTACGGCGCCGGCTCCAGCCTGACGCCTCAGGGGCGCTTTGGCGGCTTCTCCGCGCGGGTGCAGACCAAGAACCCGTCGGCCGCCGAGGTCGTGTCCCTGACCCGCGCCGAGCTGACGCGTCTGGCGTCCGAGCCCGCCGCGGCGAACGAGCTGACCGCGCGCAAATCCGTGCTGGTGGGCGGTTTCGGCCGCGACCTGGGCACCTCGGAGGGCCTGGCCAACATCCTGGGCAACCTCGCCGTCTACGGCGTGCCGCTGACCGAGATCCAGGCCTACGCCGCCAAGGTCGAGGCGGTGACGCCTGAGCAGGTCCAGGCCTTCGCCAAGACGCAGCTGGATCCCGCGCAGATGAGCGTGATCGTGGCGGGCGACGCCAAGGCCATGGGCGAGGACCTGACCAAGGTCGCGCCCAACGCCACGGTGATCCCGGCCGCCAAGCTCGACCTGGACAGCCCCACGCTGGGCAAGTGACGAAGGGCCTGGAGCGTCGCGACAGCGCGGCGCTCCAGGCGGATCGGCGCGCTACTTCGACTTGGCGAGCAGGTCGCGTATTTCGGTCAGCAGCTTTTCCTCCGGCGTCGGAGCGGGAGGCGCGGCGGGCGCCGGCGTCTCGGCGTCCTTGCGGCGGATCTCGTTGACCAGCTTGACCAGCAGGAAAACCACGACCGCGACAATGAAGAACTGGATCACGGTGTTGATGAAGGCGCCGTACTGGATCGCCACCTTCTCGACCGCTTCGGTCGCCGGATCTTCCGGTCGCAGCACCCATTCCAGCTTCGAGAAGTCCAGACCGCCGGTCAGCAGGCCAATCGGCGGCATGATCACCTGATCGACCAGGCTCTTGACGATGCCGTTGAAGGCCGCGCCGATGATCACGCCGACGGCCAGGTCTATGACGTTGCCGCGGGCGATGAACTCGCGGAACTCCTTGACGACGCTCATGACGGTCTCCTCGCCTGTTCAGAATGAACGCGAGGCTGGCGTCGTTCGCGATGTCGGGTCAAGCCCGGCTCAGTCGCCTATTCGTCGCCGTCGGCGTTAAGGCGAGCCCGGAGCTCCTTGCCGCTCTTGAAGAACGGTACGTGCTTGGCGCGGACTTCGACCGCCTCGCCAGTGCGCGGATTGCGGCCGGTCCGGGCGGGACGAGAACGCACCGACAGGGCCCCGAAGCCACGCAGCTCCACGCGGCCGCCGTCCTCTAGAGCGCCGATCATGCGTTCCAGGATTACGCTCACGACGCGCTCGACGTCCTTCTGCGTCAGGTGCGGATTTTCATTCGCGAGCCTGGCGATGAGTTCAGACTTGATCATCGAAATCCCCGGAACGCCCCAAGACTAACAAGGCGCGACCGGACCTTTGCCCAACGATGGCTGAGTCTTCAAGGGGTTGCGTGCGATTCACGAACGGGGTTCGGTTAATGCGCATGCCTATGAACCCTTTGGCGCGCGGACGATCTGCGGCTCGGACGCGAGGCGTCGGGCGCTCTTGTTGGCCTCTTCGGCCTCGGCGTAGGGCAATTCCCGCCCGACGCTTCGACTGGATTCCGCGAACCTCGCCACGCCGTCCTTCAGCTCCGCGATCATCTGGATGTCGCGATTAGCGATACGGCCGCTCCAGTTGAGGCCCTTGACCGCAAATCCCGCGCCTTGGTTCGGCAGGACGATCTCGGTCGTCGACGTCGAATAGGCCGGAAAGGTCGTTGCGTAGGGCGCATCCGCACTCGGGCCAGGCTCGCGTCGAGGGAAGGCCGACGCCTTGCCCGAACCGGAACCGGGGATGCGGAACTCCCGGGCCCCGAGGTCTTCGTTCAAACGCCAGTCGAGGTCGGCTGTACCGCCAATCCTGATCTCGGCCTCGCCGTTGGGGGACACGTCGAAGTCGATCGTCTCGATATTGACCCAGCTCAGGCTGGCGGAGGCGTTTTGCTTGAGGCTCCGTTCAATGTCGGCTCGCGGCGCGGCGCGCCGGGCGCGCGCCCGGTTCCGGGCGGCGTCGCCACGGATCACCGTGGTCATGGTGATCGGCGCGGGCTTGTCGAGGCCGCCTGACGCGTCGATGCGGACCACGCCCTCGCTGTCCGGCTGGCTCAGCGGAGGCTGGACGATCTCTTCCAGCGACGCTCCGTCCGTCCGCAGCGGCAAGGCCCAGCGGAACGGCGGCGGCCGCAAGCCGTCGATGTCGCCCACGTCTCCCGAGCGCGTGCCGTCCAGCCAATAGCTCTTAGCCCCGATGCGCGCGCGAACGATGACATGGTTGAACAAGGACGCGGACGGGAGCCGCTCTTCCAGGCCGTCGCCGCCGGTCGTCGACACCAGCACCGGTTCGGCCTCGACGCCGAGTTCGCGCAGGATCGTGAGCAGCAGAACCGTCTTGCCCTTGCAGTCGCCGAAGCGTCGCGACCAAGTCTCGTCGACTGGCTCGGGCTTGTAGCCGCCATCGCCCATGCCCAGGAACAGATAGCGGGTCTTGTCCTCGACCAACTGCAACGCCTTGAAGGCCCGCACCTTCGGATCGGCGCTCGCCTGGGCTATTGCGGCGATCTCCGCTCGCAGGGAAGAATCCGCCGACAACTTCGAGGCCTCGGCGTACAGCGGCGCCATGCGGCGGGAGATGTCGTCCCAACCGGTGTAGGTCGTCGCCTCCAGCATGCCCCCGCGCTGGAACGGGTGCGGCGCGCCGTCCGGCGGCTTGGGCGAC
>JAYRLX010000549.1:0-1971 GCA_041905125.1 Caulobacter sp.
GGCCGTACCCCGTTGACGGAAAATGAATCCTCTGTATAACGCCCGCTTCCGCGAAGGGCGCCCAACGCTCCAGGTCTGTTGACCGGAGCGTTTGTTGCGTCCGAACACGCGTATCTGGAGAGCTTCGTGGCCCGTATCGCTGGCGTCAACATCCCGACCAACAAGCGCGTCGAAATCGCGCTTCAGTACATCCATGGCATCGGCCCCGCGGCCGCCAAGGAAATCACCGGCAAGGTCGGCATCGAGCCGTCGCGCCGGGTGAACCAGCTGACCGACGCCGAGGTCCTGCAGATTCGCGAGACCATCGACCGCGACCACACCGTCGAGGGCGACCTGCGTCGCGAGACCTCGATGAACATCAAGCGCCTGATGGACCTGGCCTGCTACCGCGGCCTGCGTCACCGCAAGGGCCTGCCGGTCCGCGGTCAGCGCACGCACACGAACGCCCGCACCCGCAAGGGTCCGGCCAAGCCGATCGCCGGCAAGAAGAAGTAAGAGAAAGACCTGACCGATGGCCAAGGAACCGGGTCGCGTTAAGCGCCGCGAACGCAAGAACATCACGTCGGGCGTCGCCCACGTGAACGCCAGCTTCAACAACACGATGGTGACCATCACCGACGCGCAGGGGAACGCCATCTCCTGGTCGTCGGCCGGTCACATGGGCTTCAAGGGTTCGCGCAAGTCGACCCCGTACGCCGCCCAGATGGCCGCCGAGGACGCGGGCCGCAAGGCCGCCGAGCACGGCGTCAAGACCTTGGAAGTGAACGTCTCGGGCCCCGGTTCGGGCCGTGAGTCGGCCCTGCGCGCCCTGCAGGCCGTCGGCATGACGATCACGACCATCCGCGACGTCACCCCGATGCCGCACAACGGCTGCCGTCCGCCCAAGCGCCGCCGCGTCTAAGCGTACGACGACCGACTATTCTCCGCCGGTCCTGCCCGCCCTGACGAGGAGCGAGGGACCGGCGAAACCCGTTTTCGAGGGACACCTATGATCGAACGTAACTGGCAAGAGCTGATCCGTCCCGAGAAGCCGCAGATCGAGGCGAGCTCCGACCCGCAGCGCAAGTCGCGCCTGGTCGCCGAGCCCCTGGAACGCGGTTTCGGCGTGACGCTCGGCAACGCCCTGCGCCGCGTTCTCCTGTCGTCGCTGCAAGGCGCGGCGGTGACCGCCATCCAGATCGACGGCGTCGTCCACGAATTCTCGTCGCTGGAAGGCGTGCGGGAAGACGTCGTCGACATCGTGCTGAACATCAAGCAACTGGCCCTTCGGATGCACGCCGAAGGTCCGAAGCGCATGACCCTGCGCGCCACGGGCCCCGGCCCGGTGACCGCCGGCCAGATCGACGTCCCCGCCGACATCGAGGTCCTGAACCCGGACCACGTGATCTGCACCTTGGACGACGGCGCCTCGGTCCGCATGGAACTGACCGTCCAGAACGGCAAGGGCTATGTGGCTTCGGAGTTCAACCGTCCGGAAGACGCCCCGATCGGCCTGATCGCGGTCGACGCCCTGTACTCGCCGGTCAAGCGCGTCGCCTATCGCGTCGAGCCGACCCGTCAGGGCCAGTCGCTGGACTACGACAAGCTGGTGTTGGAAGTCGAAACCAACGGCGCGGTCTCGCCGGTGGACGCCGTGGCCTACGCCTCGCGCATCCTGCAGGACCAGCTGCAGATCTTCATCACCTTCGACGAGCCCAAGAAGGCCGTGGAAGCGGCGGACGGCAAGCCCGACCTGCCGTTCAACCCGGCCCTGCTGAAGAAGGTGGACGAACTGGAGCTGTCGGTCCGCTCGGCCAACTGCCTGAAGAACGACAACATCGTCTACATCGGCGACCTGATCCAGAAGACTGAAGGCGAGATGCTCCGCACCCCGAACTTCGGCCGCAAGTCGCTGAACGAGATCAAGGAAGTGCTGGCGACCATGGGCCTCAGCCTCGGCATGGACGTGCCGAACTGGC
This sequence comes from Caulobacter sp., assembly GCA_041905125.1. Lineage (GTDB taxonomy): Bacteria > Pseudomonadota > Alphaproteobacteria > Caulobacterales > Caulobacteraceae > Caulobacter. Next base: position 1,959 of record JAYRLX010000549.1, read on the forward strand.
CGCCGGAAAACAT
>JAYRLX010000550.1:0-1970 GCA_041905125.1 Caulobacter sp.
TGCGATGAAGCGCGCCCGCTACGACCTGGTCTTCATGGACATGCGCATGCCCGGCATGGACGGCCCCACCGCCGCCCGCCGGCTGCGCGAGCGCGGCGACGCCACCCCCATCGTGGCCATGACCGCCAACGCCTTCGCCGAGGACCGCAAGGCCTGCCTGGAGGCCGGCATGGACGACCATCTGGTCAAGCCGCTCGAGCTCGAAGCCCTCCGCTCCGCCCTCGCCCGCTGGACGAACCGCGCGGACCGCGCCAAGGTCGCCGTCGCATAGGGGACGCGGGGGCGTCGCCACGAGGGACGCGCCCATGACTGACGGATCGACCACCGCCGCGCCGCGCAAGACGGGCGCGCTCGATGTGCTTCGCGCGCTCGGCCGTCCCCGCATCCTGATCACGCTTTTGATCGGCCTGGGCTCGGGCCTGCCCTTCCTACTGGTCGGCAACACCCTGGGCTTCTGGCTCGGCGAGGAGAACGTCGAGCTCGCCGCCATCGGTTTCATCTCGTGGGTCGGCCTCGCCTATTCGTTCAAATTCCTCTGGGCGCCGCTGATCGACCGGTTCGACGTGCCGTTGCTCGGCCGTCTCGGACGGCGTCGCGGCTGGCTTCTGCTGTCGCAGTTGATGGTCGGCGCCTCGTTGATCGCCATGGCCCTGATCGGTCCGGCGGGCGGGCTCACCGCCCTCGGCATCGCGGCCCTGGTGACCGCCTTCTCGGCCGCGACCCAGGACATCGTCGCCGACGCCTGGCGGATCGAGAGCGCCGAAAGCGACGAGGACCAGGGCCTGCTAACCTCCGCCTTCCAGCTCGGCTATCGCTTCGCCATGCTGGGCGGCAACGCCCTCATCCTCTTCGTGGCCGCCGGGATCGGCTGGTCCAACGCCTACATCGTCTGGGGTCTGGCCATGGGCGTGGCGGTCGCCGCCACGCTGTTCGCCCGCGAACCGGTGGATCGGCGCGAACTCACCGAGGCCTTGGGCGACAAGCCGATCTGGACCTTGCGCGGCGTGTTCGACGCCGTGGTCGGGCCCTTCCTGGAGTTCCTCAAGACCCACGGTCCCGCCGCCCTGCTGATGCTCGCCGCGATCAGCCTCTACCGTCTGCCCGACTTCGTGATGGGGCCGATGACCAGCCCCTTCTATCTGGATCTCGGCCTGACCAAGGAGGCCATCGGCGCCATGCGGCTCAGCGCGGGTCTCGCCGGCACCCTGCTGGGCATCGCCGCCGGGGGCCTCAGCGCCATCCGGCTGGGCTTCGGTCCCACCCTTCTCATCGGCGCCATCGTCGGCCCGATGTCGAACCTTGGTTACACCTTCCTGGCGGTCGCCGGCCTGTCGACGCCGGGCTTCGCGGGCGTCCTGTTCGTCGAAAACTTCTCCGAGGGCTTCGCCGGAGCCGCGCTGGTCGCCTACATGGGCAGCCTGACGTCCATCGGATACACGGCCACCCAGTACGCCCTGCTCAGCTCCTTCTACGCCCTGCTCGGCAAGTTCCTGAAGGGCTTCTCCGGCGTCGCGGTTGAAGGTTTGCAGGCCGGTCGATCCGAAATGGAGGGCTACGGCCTCTTCTTCGCCTGTACGGCGGCAGTGGGCATTCCAGCGCTGGTGCTCTGCTGGATGCTCCAGCAGCGCAACAAGCGTGCCCTGGAGCAGACCCCGCCTACGTGACGCCCGGCGGGACGCCTGCCGTCGTCTTCATCGATCGTCTCCCCCGAGAGGGCTTGAGAATTCGCCAGGCCGCTGGAATCCCTGGCCTTCCTCGGCTTGACCTAGCGCGCTGCCGGGAGGGCTTAAACTGGATGCATCCCGTCGGTGGGGAGGGCGTCGGATCCACGTTCCTCGACGACGGCGGGCTGTGGCCGAGCGAAGAAGCCCGGGGGAAGGAGACTTCGGGGGTCCTCGTCGGGCGTGGATGGATCACGCCCGCTTGCTCGCCGCGCGCTGTTGGACAGCGGACTGCTGACGTCCCTTTGG
>JAYRLX010000099.1:0-9546 GCA_041905125.1 Caulobacter sp.
AAGTCGGTGGCGCGGGTCAGCAGGACGACGCGGTTACCGGCGGCGTCGCGCAACACGTTCGGACGGGCCGAGACGTCCGCCTTCTGGCCGCGATAGACCTCGACCGCCTGGTCCAGGGCCTGGCCGCGCTTCAGCGTCTTGATCACGAAGCCGTAGCCGCTGTCGGTGGTCGTGCCCGGACCCCAGTCGCGGGTCAGGATCAAGGTGTCGGGATCCAGCCATTCGATGGTCTGCTTGCTCTCGGGCAGCACGAAGCCGCCCGCCGCCGGATCGACGAAGCTCTTGGTGGTCAGGTCGAATTCGCGGACCGTGACGGCGTCCTTGCCGCCGTTCGACAGGTTGACCAGGCAGCGGTCGTGGGTCTTGGGCCGGCAGTCGGCGCCCTTCCAGATCCAGTTCTTGCCCTCGGCGGCGGCCAGGGCGTCGAGATCGATCACCGTCTCCCACTGCGGATCGGCCGACTTGTAGGACTCCAGGCTCGTCCGCCGCCAGACGCCGCGCACATGGGTCTGGTCCTGCCAGAAGTTGAAGACCGTCTTGCCGACGAAGTTCGGCATGGCGATCCGGTCCTTGCTGGCCAGGATCTTCAGCGCGTCGGCCTGCAGGCCCGCGAAGCGCGGATCGGCAGACAGCACCGGCAGCGTCTTGTCGTTCTGGGCCTTCACCCAGGCCAGGGACGACGGCGTTTCGACGCCTTCGAGGTCCAGGTGGGGATCCGCCGCCTGGGCCAGAGCCGAACCGGAGGCGAGGAGGGTGATGGCGAATGCGGCCGCCGAGCCGTGACGGAGCGTGAGCATGACCCGGGACGGTAACGAACAATCCGCCGCGCGCCAGCCCACTTTTCGGGTTCGATCGTGCCCTGTGATCGGTCCGGACCCAGACGTTCATGCCCCGCGTCGAGGCGTCCCCTGACTTGGCCGGGCTTTTCGCCTATATAGCCCCGTCATGAGCCGCACCTTCCTGAAGATGAACGGCCTGGGCAACGACTTCGTCGTGGTTCAGACCCTGACCCAGAGCTTCGATCCGACGCCCGAGGAGATCCGCGCGATCGCCAAACGGGATGGCGGGATCGGCTGCGACCAGGTCATCGCCATCGACCCGCCCAAGGCCGAGGGCGCGTCGGCCTATGTGCGGTTCTGGAACTCGGACGGCGAGGAGACCGGCGCCTGCGGCAACGGCACCCGCTGCGTGGCGTGGCTGCTGATGCAGTCGGCCGGCAAGACCGAGGTGGCCTTCGACACGGTCGCCGGGCGCCTGTCGGGCGTTGCGGCCGGCGAGAAGCTGGTCACGGTCGACATGGGCCCGCCGCGCCTTGAGTGGAACCAGATCCCTCTGTCCGAAGAGATGGACACCGCCCGGGTCGAGCTGCAGGTCGGTCCGATCGACGCGCCTTGGGTCCACACCCCCGTCTGCGTCTCGATGGGCAATCCGCACGTCGTTTTCTTCGTCGACGCCCCAGTCAGCGACGAGTTCGCGACCAAGACCGGCAGCCTGGTCGAGCACCACCCGATGTTCCCCGAAGGCGTCAATGTCGGCTTCGCCCATGTCGAGAGCCGCGACCACATCCGGCTGAAGGTCTGGGAGCGGGGCGCGGGCCTGACCGCCGCCTGCGGCACCGGCGCCTGCGCCGCCCAGGTCGCCGCCGTGCGTCGCGGCCTCACCGACCGCAAGGCCAAGGTCGAGTTCGAGAGCGGCGCGCTCACGATCGAATGGCGCGAAAGCGACGGCCACGTGATCATGACCGGCCCGGTCAGCATGGACTTCGCCGGCAAGCTGCCCGAGGCGGTCGCCGCTTAAAGCCATGGCGACCTACACCGTCATCAAGGCGACGCCGAAGCCCAAACCCGAAGTCGGGGAGGAGGGCGGCCCGGCCGTCGTCTCCTCCGGCCCGGACGGCGTCCAGGTCGTGACCTTTGGCTGCCGCCTGAACGCCTATGAGAGCGAGGCCATCCGCGCGCGCGCCGCCGCCGATGGGGTGACCGACGCGGTGGTGTTCAACACCTGCGCCGTGACCAACGAGGCCGTGCGCCAGGCCCGCCAGGCGATCCGCAAGGCCCGCCGCGAGCGGCCGGGCGCGCGGGTCATCGTCACCGGCTGCGCCGCCCAGGTCGATCCGGCCGCCTTCGCCGCCATGCCCGAGGTCGATCTCGTGCTCGGCAACGCCGAGAAGGCCGCCCCCGGCGCGCTGCTGGAGACCGGCCGCGTGCGGGTCAACGACATCATGTCGGTCAAGGAGACCGCCGGTCACCTGATCGACGGCCTGAAGGACCGCGCCCGGGCCTATGTCGAGGTCCAGAACGGCTGCGACCACCGCTGCACCTTCTGCATCATCCCCTATGGCCGCGGGAACTCGCGCTCGGCGCCGGCCGCCGAGGTGGTCGAACAGGTCCGCAAGCTGGCGGCCGAGGGCTATCAGGAAGTGGTGCTGACCGGCGTCGACGTCACCTCGTGGGGCGCGGACCTGCCCGAGCAGCCGACCCTGGGCCAGCTGGTCGGCCGCATCCTGCGCATGGTCCCGGACCTCCCCAGGCTTCGACTGTCCTCGATCGACGCGGCCGAGATCGATCCCGACCTCTTCGCCCTGCTCGAGACCGAGCCGCGCCTGATGCCCTCCCTGCACCTGTCGCTGCAGGCGGGCGACGACATGATCCTGAAGCGCATGAAGCGCCGCCACAGCCGCGAGGACGCGCTGAAACTCGTGTCCGAGGTGCGCCGCGTGCGTCCCGACACCGCGTTCGGCGCCGACCTGATCGCCGGCTTCCCGACCGAGAGCGACGAGGCGTTCGAGAACACCCTGCGCCTGGTCGAGGAGGCGGACCTCGCCTTCCTGCACGTCTTCCCCTACAGCCCGCGCCCCGGCACCCCCGCCGCGCGGATGCCGCCGGTGAAGGGGCCCGTGATCAAGGACCGCGCCCGCCGCCTGCGCGAGGCGGGTCAGCGAGGACTCGAACGCCATCTCCAGCGTCAGGTCGGCCGGATTCTGCCGGGCCTGGTCGAGCGCGACGGCCTGGCGCGGGCCGAGGACTTCACCGAGATCCGCTTCGAGGGCGAGGCGCCGGCCGGCCAGATCGTGGCCTTCAAGGTCACGGGCCACGACGGGGCCCGGGTGATCGGGGAGCGGGTCCCCTGATCGGGCGGGCGCTCTTCGCCCTTGTCCTCGCCGGCCTGGCGATCGCTCCGGCGCGCGCCGAGACGCCCCAGCCGGTCAAGTTCAGCGTCATGACCTACAATGTCGAGGGCCTGCCCTGGCCGGTCCGCACCGGACGCGGCGAGGCGCTGAAGGCGATCGGCCGCGAGTTGGCCAAGATGCGCCAGGCCAGGACCCAGCCCGATGTCGTCCTGATCCAGGAAGGCTTTCGCGGCGAGATCTGGGACCTGATCGACGAGAGCGGCTATCCCTATGTCGCGCGGGGGCCCAACAAGGGCCAGCGCGACCCGAACATGCTGGAAGGCCAGAAGACCGACTTCCGGCGCGTGATGTACCGCCGCAAGGGCGAGGGTCTCGGCAAGTGGGGCTCCAGCGGCCTGTGGGTGCTGAGCGACCATCCGATCAACTGGGTGAAGTCACACGCCTATCACTACTGCGCCGGCCTCGACTGCCTGGCCAACAAGGGCGTCATGCTGGTCAGCGTGGACGTTCCCGGCCTGCCGACGCCGGTCGAGGTCGCCGACACCCACCTCAATTCCAGGGGCGCCTCGGGCGTGCCGCGCAGCCGGGCGACGGAAGCCCACCACCTGCAGGCCGACGAACTGAAGCGCTTCATGCAGGAGGACCGCACGCCGGGCGCGCCGCTGCTGGTCGGCGGCGACTTCAACGTCATGCATTCGGCCGAACGCTTCGACCACGTGATGGCCGACTATCCGTTCGAGGTGGTCAGCCGCTGGTGCCATCATCGGCCCGGCGCCTGCGACACCCAGATCTCCTATGACGGCGACGCGCCGTGGCTGGACACCCAGGACCTGATCGGCTTCCTGGACGGGGAACAGGTCACGGTGACGCCCGTTGCGGTCGAGGCCACGTTCGACGGCGCCTCCGAGCCGGTGCTGTCGGACCACGACGGCTACAAGGTGACGTTCCGGCTGACGCCGAAGGGGTAGGTCATGAGCTTGAGCGGCGGCTGCCAGTGCGGCGCGGTGCGGTTCCGGGTCGAGGGTGACCCCCAACGCGCCTCGATCTGCTGGTGCCGCATGTGCCAGAAGGCGTTCGGCGGACCGTTCGGGGCGCTCGTCACCGTCACGGTGGACCAGCTGGCCTGGACCCGCGGCCAGCGCGCGACCTTCCAGAGCTCGGACAACATCCAGCGCGGCTTCTGCGCCGCCTGCGGCACGCCCCTGACCTATGAGTGGAGCGCGGACCGCATCGACCTGGCGGTCTTCGCCTTCGACGACCCCTCAGCCGTCGCGCCGGTCGTCCAATTGGAGCCCCAGAACCGGCCTGGCTGGATGGACTGCCTGGCCGACATGCCGGTGCGCCCGGCGCTCGGGCCGACGGGGGCGGTGGTGTCCCGTCAGCATCCGGATTTCGATACGTGACTCCTTCTCCCCTTGAGGGAGAAGGTGGCCCGAAGGGCCGGATGAGGGGTCGATAGGCGGGTCCGTCAGCGCGACCCCTCACCCGACCCGCTGCGCGGGCCACCCTCTCCCTCAGGGGGAGAGGGAAACTCCTCTCCCATGAACCCCGGCAGGCTCCAACCGAACTTGATCGCGCAGGCCCGCAGGCCGAACGCGGCGGCGAACCCCGCGATCCCGGCGGGCCAGAACGCCAGGCCCAGCAGCTTCAGCACCGCGAACACGCTGGCGCCCAGCAGGGCGGCGGTGATGTAGATCTCGCGGCGTAGCAAGAGGTTCGGCTCCTCGGCCAGCACGTCGCGGATCACGCCGCCGAAGGCTGTGGTGAGAACGCCCATGACCACGGCGCTGAACGGATGCACGCCCAGGTTCAGGGCCTTGGCCGTGCCGACCACGCAATAGGCGGCCATGCCTAGGGCGTCCAGCCACAGCAGGGCCCGGAACCGCCAGCCGCGCTTGCCCAGCAGCCAGACCACGGTGGCGGCGGCCAGGCACGCGACGATGTAGCCGGGCCGCTGCACCCAGAAGACCGGCGCGCCGATCAACAGGTCGCGCAGCGTCCCGCCGCCGACCCCGGTGATCGCGGCGAAGAATCCGAAGGTGATGATGTCGTGCTTGCGCCGGGCCGCCGCGAGGGCGCCGGTTGCCCCAAAAACCGCCGCCGCGGCGTAGTCGAGCCAGAAAAGCGCTGTCCCGAGAGGGTCAAGTTGCACGTCCATGCCCTTTCCATCGCACGGCTGGGCGGCCCGCGCTAACCGCGTCCAGTTAAATCCCGATTTACACTTTCGCCGGGTCGGCTAAAGGGGCGCGGATGAGCGACAAGCCCGATCAGAAAAAAGGCTGGTTCCAACGCCTGACTTCCGGCCTGACCCGGACGTCGCAGGCGATGACCGAGCAGGTCACCGGGGTCTTCACCAAGAAGCCCCTGGACCAGGAACAGCTGGACGCCCTGGAAGAGATGCTGATCGAGGCCGACCTCGGTCCCGAGATCGCCGCCCGCATCACCGAGGCGTTCGGCAAGGCGCGCTTTGGCAAGTCGTCGACCGACGACGAGGTCAAGGAAGCCCTGGCCGAGCTGATCGCCGCCGAGCTGGCCGACCGCCAGGGCAGCTTCGACCCGCTGCACGGCCCGCGTCCCTATGTGGTGCTGTTCATCGGCGTCAACGGCTCGGGCAAGACCACGACCCTGGGCAAGATCGCCGCCGACCTGACCGAGAAGGGCGCGCGCGTGCTGATCGCCGCCGGCGACACCTTCCGCGCCGCCGCCGTCGAGCAGCTGAAGGTCTGGGCCGACCGCGCCGGGGCCGACTTCATGTCCAAGCCCACCGGCGCCGACGCCGCCGGCCTGGCCTACGAGGCCGTCGAGCGCGCCAAGGCCGAGCACTATGACGTGGTGCTGATCGACACCGCCGGCCGCCTGCAGAACAAGCAGGGCCTGATGAACGAACTGCTCAAGGTCATCCGTGTCGTGAAGAAGGTCGATCCCGACTATCCGCACGAGACCCTGCTGGTGCTGGACGCCACCGTGGGCCGCAACGCCCTGGCCCAGGAGAAGATCTTCGGTAACCAGGTCGGCGTCTCCGGAATTGTCATGACCAAGCTGGACGGCACCGCCCGTGGCGGGGTGCTGGTGCCGGTGGCCCGCGCCTCCGACAGCCCGATCAAGCTGATCGGGGTGGGCGAGGGGGTCGAGGACCTGCAACCGTTCGACGCCCGGGCCTTTTCGCGCTCGCTCGTCGGCCTGAAGGACTGATCCGTGAGCGAAGCGCCGGTCGAGGCCGCAAAAAAGAACGCCGGATGGGTGCGGACGGTCGTCGACTATGGCGCGGCCATCGCGTTCGGCGTCGCCTATTTCGTCACCAAGGACTTCCAGAAGGCGACCTGGGTGCTGGTGGCCGCCTCGGCCGCGGCCCTGGCGATCGGCTTCGCGGTCGAGCGGCGCCTGGCCCTGCTGCCGCTGTTCTTCGGCGGCATGGCCCTGGTGTTCGGAACCCTGGGCCTCGTCTTCCACTCCGACATCTTCGTGAAGATCAAGGTCACGGTGATCAACCTGGCCCTGGCCGCCTTCCTGCTGGGCGGGACCCTGACAGGCCGTCAGCCGCTGAAGCTGCTGATGGGCGAGGCCTTGCACCTGCCCGACGCGGCGTGGCGCACCCTGACCTTGCGCTACGGCGCCTATTTCGCGCTCGTCGCGGTGCTGAACGAGGTGGTTCGCAATACTCAGGGTACGGACACCTGGGTGAAGTTCCGCCTGGGCCTCCTGCCGCTGGCCCTGGTGTTCGTGGCGACCCAGATCCCCTTCATGATGAAGCACATGGCCAAGGGCGACGAGCCCGCCGCGGCCGAACCTCCGGACGCGGGCTTCTAGTCCCGCGTCGCTTTCCACCGTCCACGGACCGTTGTCGTCAAATCGACGTGTTACGGTGCTAGCGTTCGTCCGTCGGTCGAGGGACCGTGCGATGTGGGGGCGCGAGACATGGCCAAGAGTAAGGGCGACAAAGCGGTCGGCAGCCTGCTGGAGCGTTCGCCCAGCCATCTTCTGCACCGGGTCCTGCAATTGGCCCTCGACATCTACGCCGAGGAATGCGGCGAGGCCGGGGTGACCCAGCGCCAGTTCGCCGTCCTGGCCGCCGTGGCCGAGAACGAGGGCGTCACCCAGACCGCCTTGGTCCGCGCCACCGGCATCGACCGCTCGACCCTGGCCGACATGGTCGCGCGCATGATCACCAAGGGCCATCTCGAACGTCAGAGGTCGAGCGAGGACGCCCGCGCCAACAGCGTGCGCCTGACCGCCGCCGGCCGCGAGGCTCTGGAAGCCGTCCGTCCGATGGTGGCCATGGCCGACGCCCGGATCCTGGCGCTGCTCAAGCCCAGCAAGCGCGAGGGCTTCCTGGATCTGCTGGCCGACGTCGCCGGCGCCGACCTGCATCCGGAAGAGACCGCCCCGAAGTCCAAGAAGGCCAAGGCCGAAAAGGCCGACAAGCCGAAGAAGGACAAGAAGGTGAAAAAGGACAAGGCCGCGAAGAAGGCGGCTTAGTCACTCGAGGGTTGAAGGGCGCGTCCGTTCACTTCTACACAGCGTCATGCAAACCGCTCTCGACGCCGATCCGTCAGGCTTTAACGACTACGAACGCGGGCTTATAGAAGCCGTGCGCGAGCACGGCTGGTTCTGTCCATCCGTCTACTCTGACGAAGACGGGCCGGGCTTTTCCTACTCCGTTGGTTTCTGGAAAACACTCGGCAAGCCAGAGGTCATTGTCTTCGGCCTGCCGCCCCAGGTGGCGCATTCCGTCCTCTGGCAGCTCTATCGGCTCTTTCAATCCGGCCTGTCGCCGCAACCCGGGAAACCCGTGGAAGGGGTTCTCGAAGGCTACGTCTCATATCTCATGCCGGCCGGCGCCAAGGCGAACGAGTTCATGCTTTCGGCGGCTTGGTTCTATGGCAATCAGGACTACCCGCGTCTGCAGCTTGTCTGGCCTGATCCCATCGGCGCCTTTCCCTGGCAAACCGATTTCGACCCGAGCTTCGCGGAGGCCCAACCCGATCTCTCTGACCGGACGTGGGCGGCCGCTCTTCGCCGTTCGTAGGCTGGCTATACGATAATATTCAGCAGCGAGCCGGGCCGCAGGATCTTCTGCGGCTGGGCGTCGGGCTGGACGAACGGCTTCTGCGGCGCGGCGCGCTGTTGCGGCTGGGCCTGGGTCTGCAGCTGCACCGTCGAGGGCGTGACCGCCGGACGCGTCGGCGCGGTTTCGGTCAGGGCCGCCTGGAAGAAGGCCGCGCGCGTCGCCGCGCCGGTCTTGGCGGGGACCGACGGCGTTTTCGACGGAACGACGGGCCAGCCGGCCGGACGGACGTTGCTCATGACTCGAAGTCTAGCATGGTTAACGAAAGCTGCGCGAGTATGGTCAACGCAACGTTAACGCGCCAGGGCCGCGACCTGTCGGCGCACCCCCTGTTCGTCTGGAGGTCTGGTGAGCCGGCAAAAGATAGTTTTCGTGATCGTGCTGGCCGCGGTCTGTCTGTTTATCGCTTCGATCGTCGCGTCGATGTTCCCACAAAAGCAGACCCTGCCGAACGGCTACCAGGTCCTGGTCGGCGACAAGGGCGAGACTTGGGTGAGATCGGACGACCGCCAGGTGCTTGTGACGGACGTGACTTCGGTCTGGGCTTCCCAGGACGGCATTCTACTGGAGCGCCGATCCTTGGACGATAAGCCGCCCTTTGGCCTCAAGGACTGCGACTATCAGACGGCTAAGGGACGCGATGCTCTACGGCCGGTCTCGAAGCTTGAAGCCGTAGCGCTCTCGGCGGCCATGGAGCGGCGGACCAATTCCGCCAAGTCGTGCGTGAAGTAGGCGATTACCGCGCCTTCTTCAGCAGGTCCTCGGCCGCGTCGGGCGTCAGCGGGCCGGTGTGCTTGGCGATGATGACGCCGTCCGAACCGACCAGATAGGTCTCCGGCACGCCGGTGACGCCGAACTCCAGCCCCGCCCGGCCGTCGCGATCGACCAGATGCAGGGCGAAAGGGTCGCCGAGCCGGGTCAGGAAGGCCTGGGTGTTGGCCGGGGCGTCCTTGTAGGCGATCCCGACCACCTTCACGCCCTGGGCTTTCAGGGCCATCAGCTGCGGGTGCTCGACTTCGCAGGGGGCGCACCACGAGGCGAAGAAGTTGACCAGCACCGGGCCCTCGCCGGGCGTAAGGATCGCGGTCGGGATCCCGCTGGTCAGCTCTGGCAGTTGCAGGGCGGGGGCCGGCTTGCCGACCAGGGCGTGGGGCTGGACGCGCGGGTCGCGCTTCAGCGCATAACCGGCGAACAGGCCCGCCAGGGCCAGCAGGATCAGCAGCGGAACAAAGGCCAGCCAGCGCTTCACGACTTGTTGGCCTCAAGCTCGGCCTGCAGGCGCTCGGCCTCGCGCCGCCAGCGGCGGGCCATCAAGAGGCTGCTGGTGATCATCCAGGCGAAGGCCAGGGCC
>JAYRLX010000099.1:9556-10954 GCA_041905125.1 Caulobacter sp.
CGAGATCGCGAAGGCGGGCCACAGGTAGATGGCGTACTTGCCCGCGTCGAAGTCGAAGCTCATCGCGCGCCCTCCGCCAGCTTCAGGGACAGGCTGCGGGCCTTGCGCCGCCAGACCAGGGCGCGGATCCGCACCAGCCACAGGGCGCCGAACGCGCCGAGATAGGCCAGGCCCATCAGCACGGCCGGCCAAGCGTAGATCGCCGGCAGGCCGTCGCCCTTGGCGGCCATGAAGGTCGAGGAGCCCTGGTGCAGGGTGTTCCACCACTCGACCGAGAACTTGACGATCGGCAGGTTGATCAGGCCGACCAGGGCCAGGATGGCGGCGGCCCGGGCGGCCTTCTGCTCGTCTTCCAGCGCGCCGCGCAGGGCCATGTAGCCGAGATAGAACAGCAGCAGGACCAGCACCGAGGTCAGGCGCGCGTCCCACACCCACCAGGCGCCCCACATCGGCTTGCCCCACAGCGAGCCGGTAATCAGGGCCAGGGCCGTATAGGCCGCGCCGATCGGGGCGCAGGCCTGGGCGGCGAGGTCGGCGAGGGCCTGGCGGAAGACCAGGGCCAGGAAACTGGCGACGCCCAGGCACAGATAGATGAACAGCGACAGCGAGGCGGCCGGGATGTGGATGAACATCATCCGCACGGTGTCGCCCTGCTGGTAATCCTCGGGAACCAGGAAGGTCATGACGAGGCCGGCGACGGCGGCCAGGGTCGACAGAACGCCCAGCAGCGGGGCGGCCCATCGCGAGAAGGCCATGAACCGCTCGGGGTTGGTCAGGAAATCGAACGTGTGGCGCGCGTCCATGGATCACGCTCTAGAGCGGCCGGGCGGCGCGGGCAATGGCCGTATCGCTACGGAGCCGGAGAAGGCGCGAAGAAGGGCGGCGCGTGCAGGCGCGCCGCCCTCCGGACGCAGGGCCGGGGTCAGCCGACCTTGCGTTGGATCACCGTCGTCCGCGAGCCCTTGAACGAGGCCGGGCCGCGGGTTTCGAAACGACGAATGAAGACATGGTCGCCGCCGGCTTCCAGGTCGAGGGCGTCGAAGGCCTTCTGCTGGCTGGGCGACAGGGCGGTGTAGAAGCCCCGGGTGGCGGCGACGCGCTTCTGCATGGCCTCCGCGGCCTTGGACATCTGGTCGAGGCGCTCCAGCGTGGTCGGCGGCTTGCGGTCGATGAGACGGTCGGGGCCGTCCTTGCCGTCGGCCTCGTCCTTCTTGACCAGGATCTTCGGCGAGGTGGCCTCGACATAGGCCTTCAGCGCGCCCTCCTGGTCGGGACGCAGCTGCAGGACGTCGCGCAGGTGCTCGATGCGCTGGGCCGGATCAAGGCCGCGGCCGTGGTGCATGATCATCATGCCGGGGCCTATGGCCATCATCATGGCGTCCATCGGCGGCGGGGGAG
>JAYRLX010000100.1:0-10920 GCA_041905125.1 Caulobacter sp.
CGTTCTCCAGCTCGATCGACGCCGAAGCCGGCGCGCGCAAGACCGGCTACCTGCGCGCCGGCGTCGGCGGCGCCAGCGACAAGATCACCTGGCGGGTCGCCGGCGGCTACTACACCACCGACGGCTTCTCGGCCTACAAGCCGGGCAAGGAGAAGGACGGCTACCAGAACGCCGGCCTGTCGGGCCGCCTGCGCGTGGCGCTGGCCGAGAACGTCTCGGCCGAGGTCCGCTCGGTCTATTCCAAGGGCAAGAACGACTTCGACGGCTTCAATGTCGACAGCCCCGAGTTCGGCCGCACCAAGGAGCTGGTGGTCTATACCGGCCTGAACTTCGGCCTGCTGGACGGCCGGTGGAACAACCGGATCGGCTACGCCTACACCGACACCGACCGCGAGAACATCAATCCGGCGCGCCCCGCCGTGCCGCTGACCTTCGACGCCGCCGGCAAGAACAAGCGCTGGGAATACCAGGGCGTGTTCGCTGTCACCGACCTCGTGACCGCCACCTTCGGCGCTGAGACCGAAAAGTCGCGGATGCGCACGCGGTCGCCGTCGGTCAGCAAGCCGAACCCGGCGTTCGCAACGGGCAAGGTCGGCGTCGACAGCCTGTACGGCCAGTTGCAGGCCGAGGTGGTTCCGGGCCTGACCCTGACCGCCGGCGTCCGCTACGAGGACCACGACACCTATGGCACGCACACCCTGGGCCAGGCGTCGGCCGCCTGGGTCGTGAACGAAGGGAACACTGTCCTGCGCGCCAGCTTCGGCCAGGGCTTCCGCGCCCCGGGCCTCTACGAGCTGTTCAGCGAATACGGCAACCTGAACCTCTCGCCCGAGAAGTTCGACAGCTGGGACGCCGGGGTTGAACAGCGCTTCCTGGGCGGCAAGGCGCGCGCCGTGGCCACCTGGTTCCATCGCGAGGCCGACAATGAGATCCGCTACTTCTCGTGCTCCAGCGCGGCCCAGCCGATGTGCGCGCCGGGCGGCGTCTTCCGCTACGGCTATTACAACAACGTTCTGAAGACCAAGGCGCAAGGCATTGAGCTGATTGGGGAATATAAGCCGATCGACGGCCTGACCCTGACGGGCAACTACACCTATACCGCCGCCGAGACCGACTCCGGCGCCAACAAGGGCAAGCAGCTGACGCGTCGTCCCAAGAACATGGGCAACCTGTCGGCGACCTATGTCTGGCCGGTGAAGCTGTCGACCACGGTGGCGGTCCGTTATGTGGGCAAGACCTACAACAACGACGCCAACACCCAGGTGGTGAAGGACTACGCCCTGGTCGACCTGCGCGCGTCCTATCCGCTGAAGGACGGCCTGGAAGTGTTCGGCCGCGTCGAGAACGCGTTCGACAAGGACTACCAGACCATCCTGAACTACGGGACGCCCGGTCGCGGCGCCTTCGTGGGCCTGCGGGCCCGCTTCTAGAGCGTGGTGATGGCGTCGATGCCCCATTTCGGCGCCTTCCGACATGGCGGCCGTCTCCGCGAGGCGATGGCCGCCTATCCGGACGTGCGCGAGCCCTGGCTCGATCTTTCGACCGGGATCAATCCCGAGCCCTGGCCGGGCGCACGCGCGCCGGACCGCGCGCTGCGATCTCTGCCCGATCCTTCCGCCCTGGCTGAGCTGGAAGCGGTGGCCGGCCGCGCTTTTGGCGTCGCCGATCCCCGGCGTGTCGTGGCGGTCGGCGGCGCGGATATCGCGCTCAGGCTGCTGTCGCTTCTGCTGAACGAGGGCGGCGTCGCCCTGGCCGCGCCGATCTATGGCGGTCATGTCGAGGCCTGGGCCAGCCGCAAGCCGCAGATGGTCGCGACGATCGACGATCGCCACGCGGCGGAGGCGGACATTCTCGTTCTGGTCAATCCGAACAACCCGGACGGCCGGCAAGTCGGGCGTGACGCGCTGGCGGATCTCGCGGCGGCGCGGTCCGCCCGGGGGCGATGGACGATTGTCGATGAGGCCTTCGTCGAGACCGCGCCGCATCTCAGCGTGGCGGACCTCGAAATCGAGCGTCTGGTCGTGCTGCGCTCGTTCGGCAAGTTTTACGGCCTGCCCGGAGCGCGGCTGGGATTTGTCATCTGCGGCAATCTCTTGGCGCAACAATTTCGCGTCGTTCTAGGCGATTGGCCCATCGGCGCCGACGCCCTGGCCTTGGGTCTTGGCGCCTATGCCGACGAGGCCTGGCGCACGACCACCGCGGCCTGTCTGGCGACCCAGGCCCGCAATGTCGACGCGGTTCTCAGCGCGGCCGGGCTGGGCGTCGTCGGCGGCTGTGATCTTTTCCGCTGGGTCGAGACGCCGGACGCGCATCGGCTGTTCGCCTGTCTCTGCGCTCAGGGCGTCCTGACGCGACCGTTCGCGGAACATCCGACGCGGCTGCGTTTCGGGATTCCGGCCCGCGACAACCTCGAACGGCTGCGTCGGGCGCTGCAGGCGGTGCGCCGTGTCGCCTAGCCGTCGGGCAGTCATGGGCGGCGCCATCGCCCTGGCCGCGGGGACGCCGGCCGTCGCCGCCCCGCGGCGCGTCGCCTCGCTGAACGCGTGTCTCGACGCCATGCTGGTGCATCTGGCCGACCGGTCGCAGATCGCCGCCCTCAGCCACTACGCTCGCGAGCCGCAGGGCTCCACCGTGGCGGCCGAGGCCCGGACGCTTCCGTTCACCTGGGAGACCGCCGAGGAGATCATCGCGCTGCAGCCGGATCTCGTTTTGGCCAGCCAGCACTCGGCCCTGGCCACCCGCAACGCGCTGAAGCGCCTGCACGTCCCCGTCGAGCGCTTCGCCGTGCCCAAGACGATCGCCGAGAGCCTCGACCAGGTCCGGCGCGTGGCCCGGCTGATCGGGCGGCCCGAGCGCGGCGAGCAGCTCGTCTCGCGGATCCAGGCGGCCATCGCCGCGGCGAGACCCCGCCCCGGAACGCGACGGCTGAGCGCTTTGATCTATCAGCCCAATGGCTTCGCGGCGGGACCTCACACGCTGGTGGACGAGATGATGACCTTGGCCGGCTTCGACAATGTCGCCCGGCGCTATGGCCTGAAGTCTTGGGGCAACGTCCCGCTCGAGCTGCTGCTGGCCGATCCGCCGGAGGTGCTGTTGGTCGGCGTTCCCGCGCCCGGCGCGCGCAGCTGGGCCGACCGGGTGATGACCCATCCGGCCCTTGGCGCCCTGCAGGGCCGCATGCGGCAGGCTCGCTTTCCCGAGCGGCTGCTCTACTGCGGCGGGCCGGTGCTGATCCAGTCGGCCCAGGCGATGGCCCGCGCCCGCGCCGAAGTCTTGGGAGGAGCGGCATGAGAACCCGGTCGACATGGCTGGTCTGCGGCGGCCTGGGCGCGGCGCTGGTCGGAATGTTCGTCCTCAGCCTGTGCGCGGGCCGGGTCTGGACGCCGTGGAGCGCCTGGATCTCGAACGGCGTGGATCCCCGCTGGGCGATCGTCTTCGGCTTGCGGCTGCCCCGCACCATCCTGGCGCTGCTGGTCGGCGGAGCCCTGGGCCTGAGTGGCGCGGCGCTGCAAGGCTACACCCGCAATCCGCTGGCCGATCCCGGCGCGATGGGCGTGTCGTCGGCGGCCGCCATGGGCGCGGTGCTGACGCTCTATCTGGGAACCGCGGCCCAGGCGAGCTGGACCCTGCCGGCCGCGGCCATGATCGGGGCTGGCCTGGGCGTGGCGGCGCTGCTGGCGCTGGCGGGGGTCACCTCCAGCATCGTCACCTTCATCCTGGCCGGCTTCGTCGTCCAGACGGTCTGCACGGCGGGCATCTCGCTGGCGCTGAACCTGGCGCCAAACCCCTGGGCGGTCGACGAGATCATCAGCTGGGTCATGGGCTCGCTGGCGGACCGCAGCGTCGAGGAGGTCCGCATCGCGGCGCCGGGCGTCATCGTCGGATGCCTCGTCATGCTGACCCAAGGCCGCTCCTTGGACGCCCTGACCCTGGGCGAGCAGGGCGCGCGGTCACTGGGCGTCAGCCTGACGCGCACGCGCCTGCTGCTTGCCGTCGGTGTCGCCCTGGCCGTTGGCTCGAGCGTGGCCGTGACCGGGGTCATCGGCTTCGTCGGCCTGATCGTGCCGCATCTGTTGCGGCCCTGGGTCGGGTCGAGGCCTAGCGCGGTTCTATTGCCGTCATTGCTAGGCGGCGCGGCCTTGACCCTCGGCGCCGATATCCTGGTCCGCCTGACCCCCGCCGCCGAGGAGGTCAAGCTGGGCGTCGCCACGGCCGCCCTCGGCGGACCCTTCTTCCTCTGGATGCTGGTGGCGATGCGCAGGAGGCTGGCGTGAGCGACGATCTTTTCGCCGAAACGGTCAGTCTGAGCCTTGGTGGTCGCACGATCCTCAACCAGGTCACGGCGCGGTTCCGCAGAGGGGAGTTGGTGGCGATCGTCGGGCCGAACGGCGCGGGCAAATCCAGCTTGCTGAGCTGCCTGGCCGGCTTGCGACGGCCAGACAAGGGACGCATCAGCCTGGACGGCGCCGTCGTCGCGGATATCCCGGCGCGCAGCCGAGCCCGGGCGATGGCCTTCCTGGCCCAGACGCCGGAGATCGCCTGGGACGTCGATGTTCGGACCTTCGTCGGCCTGGGACGGACGCCGCATCTGGGGGCGTTCGGACCCAGCGCGGAGGACGCCCGGGCCATCGACCAGGCGATCGCGACGACCGGGCTCGGCGACTTCGCGTCCCGGGCGATCACCCGGTTGTCGGGCGGCGAGCGGGCGAGGGCGCTGATCGCGCGCGCCTTGGCGGGCCAGACGGATTGGCTATTGGCCGACGAGCCTCTTACGGGCCTCGATCCCGGACACGCCCTGGACACCGTGGGCCTGTTTCGCCGGCTGGCGCATGAGGAGGGCAAGGGCGTCGTCGTCACGCTGCATGACCTGACCCTGGCGGCCCGCTTCGCCGATCGCGTGCTGCTGCTGGACCGGGGCTGCCTGGTCGCCGACGGCCCGCCGGGCCAGGCCCTGACGCCCCAGGCGCTGGCCATGGCCTATGGCGTCCGGACCCGCACCCATGCCGGCGCGGCGGGACCGCTGATCGAGATCCTGCGCCGTGTGGACTAGCCCGTGGATCGTGCTGGCCGCGGCCGCCCTGGAGGCCGAGGTCGGCTATCCCGAGGCGCTACATCGGCGCGTCCCGCATCCGGTCGTCTGGATCGGCGGCTTGATCTCGGGGCTGGAAGCGAGGCTCAACCGGCCGGACTGGACTGATGGCGCACGGCGTCTGGCGGGCGTTGCGACCTTGCTGACGATCGTCCTCGTCAGCGGTGTGTCCGGCTGGATGCTCGCGCGCTTTGGCGGACCGATCATCGTCGCGGTGATCGGGACCTTGGGCCTGGCGCAACGCAGCCTTTACCAGCATGTCGCCGCCGTCCTGAAACCGCTGCGAGCCGGCGACCTGACCGCGGCTCGCGAGGCGGTCGGCATGATCGTCGGTCGCGACGTCCAGCGCCTGGACGCCGGTGAGGTCGCCGCGGCGGCGATCGAGAGCCTGGCCGAAAGCTTCAACGACGGCGTGATCGCGCCGGTCTTCTGGTTCGTCGTCGCTGGCCTGCCGGGCCTGTTCGTCTACAAGGCGGTCAACACGGCCGACAGCCTGATCGGTCACCGCGAGCCGCGCTGGCGCGCGTTCGGCTGGGCCTCGGCGCGCTTCGACGACCTGTTGAACCTGGCGCCCGCCCGGCTTGCCGGCGCCCTGATCGCGCTCGCGGGACGCGGCGGCTTTTCGGTGATGCGCCGCGACGCGCCCCAGCACGCTTCGCCGAACGCTGGATGGCCCGAAGCGGCGATGGCCGGCGCGCTGGGCGTACGACTGGGCGGCGCGGCCTGGTACGACGGCGAGCGGACCGAGCGCCCCATGTTCGGGGATGGTCGGGAGGTCCAGGTCACGGACCTGTCGCGCGCGCTGCGCATTTACTTGCTGGCCTGCGCGATCCTGTGGCTGCTTCTGGCGTGCGGAGGGCTGGCATGGCCGCGTTGATGATCCAGGGCTGCGGTTCCGACGTCGGCAAGTCGGTGCTGGTGGCGGGCCTCTGCCGCCTGTTCGCCAATCGCGGCCTGACCGTTCGGCCATTCAAGCCGCAGAACATGTCCAACAACGCCGCCGTCACCGCCGAGGGTGGTGAGATCGGCCGCGCCCAGGCCCTGCAGGCCATCGCCTGCCGGACCCCGCCGACCGTCGACATGAACCCGGTGCTGCTGAAGCCGCAAAGCGACGTCGGGGCCCAGCTGGTCGTGCGCGGCCAGATGGCCGGAACCTGGAAGGCCAGCGGCTACCAGGCGCGCAAGGGCGAGCTGCTGGATGTCGTCGTCGGGAGCTTCCGGCGTCTGGAGGCCGAGAGCGATCTGGTCATCGTCGAAGGGGCGGGGAGTCCGGCCGAGATCAACCTGCGCGCCGGCGACATCGCCAACATGGGCTTCGCGCGCGCGGCCGGTGTGCCGGTCGTGCTCGTTGGCGACATCGATCGCGGCCATGTCATCGCCGCCCTGGTCGGCGCCCACGCGGTGCTGGACGAAGACGATCGGGGCATGGTGCGCGGCTTCCTGATCAACAAATTCCGCGGCGATCCGACGCTGTTCGAGGATGGCCGCCGAATGATCGTCGAGGCGACCGGCTGGCCCGACCTGGGCATGGCGCCGTGGCTAGCGGCGGCGCGGCGGCTGCCGGCCGAGGACGCCGTCGTGCTGGGCGGCGCGTCTCGCCCGGCGGGGCGCAAGGTTCGCATCGTTGTTCCGATGCTGTCGCGCATCGCCAATTTCGACGAGTTCGACGCCCTGCGCGCCGAGCCGGACGTGGACTTCGCCTTCGTCCCGCCCGGCCAGCCGCTGCCCGGCGACGCCGATCTGGTCATTCTGCCGGGCACCAAGGCGACGCTGGCGGACCTTGCCTTCCTTCGTGAGCAGGGCTGGGACATCGACCTCTTCGCCCACGTCCGGCGCGGCGGGCGCGTGCTGGGCGTCTGCGGCGGTTTCCAGATGCTGGGGCGTCGGCTGTCGGATCCCGAGGGAATCGAAGGCGCGCCGGCCTCGATCGAGGGGCTTGGCCTGCTCGACGTCGAGACCGTGATGACCAGCCAGAAGACCCTGCGCCAGGCCACCGGCCGTCTGCTCAGCGGGGCGCGCTTCGAGGGCTACGAGATGCATGTCGGCCGTACGACGGGGGGCGCGCGGCCGATGCTGCGGTTCGACGGCGGCGGCGAGGACGGCGCCGTGTCGCCCGACGGCAAGGTGCGCGGGTGCTACGTGCACGGCCTGTTCGACACCGGCGAGGCGCGCGCTGAACTGCTGGCCGAACTGGGCGCCGTCTCGGATCGCCTGGACCAGTCCACGCGCGTCGATCAGGCGCTCGACGACATCGCGGCCGCCCTGGAAGCGGCGTTCGACATTCCCGCCCTGGCGGCCATCGCCGGCCTGGAGACCTTCTGATGAACCTGCCCGCTGTTTCCCCGGTCGACCTCGCCGGCGCCGAAGCGCTTCGCGCCCAGCTCGACGCCAAGGCCAAGCCGCTGGGCGCCCTGGGGCGGGTCGAAGAGCTGGCTACGCGGCTGGGCCTGATCGCGGGCGGTTCGCCGCCATTGTTCGATCGCGCGCTGCTGCTGGTCTTCGCCGGCGACCACGGCATGAACGCCGAGGGCGTGTCGGCCTATCCCTCGGCCGTCACCCAGGCGATGGTCGCGACCTTCCTGGCGGGCAAGGCCAGCGCCAACGCCTTCGCCCGCGCCGTGGGGGCGGAGCTTCGGGTGATCGACGCCGGCGTCGACGCCGAACTGGCGCCGCATCCGGTGCTGGTGGACGCCAAGGTTCGGCGCGGCAGCCGCAACGCCGCCTTAGAGCCCGCCTTGACCCCGGCCGAGGTCGAGCAAGCGCTCGAGCGCGGCGCCGACATCGCCGGAAAGGCTGTCGAGGAGGGCTTCGAGATCCTGGCGCTGGGCGAGATGGGCATCGGTAACACCGCCTCGGCGGCGCTGATCCTCCACCGTTTAGCGCCGTCGCCGTTGCTCGACTGTATCGGCCGGGGCGCTGGCCACGATGATGCGGGCCTGGCCCGGAAGACCGCGATCCTGGAACGAGCCGCCGCCCGTAGCGCCGCGACGGCGCCGCTGGATGTGCTGGCGGAATTCGGCGGGCTCGAGATCGCCATGATGGCCGGCGCGATCATCGGCGCGGCCTCGGCCAGGGTCCCGGTCCTGGTCGACGGCTTCATCGTCTCGGCCGCCGCCCTGGTCGCGATCCGGCTGGTCCCCGAGGTCAAGGACTATTGCGTCTTCTGCCACCGCTCGGCCGAGCAGGGGCATGGCCGGCTGCTGGCCGCCCTGGAGGTCGATCCGCTGCTGGCGCTGGACCTGCGCCTGGGCGAGGGGACCGGCGCCTTGCTCGCCCTGCCCTTGGTCCGGGCCGCTTCGCGCCTGCTGAGCGACGTGGCCAGTCTGGATGATGTCCTGAACGGGCGGCTTTGAGATGCGCTGGCTGGCTCGCCAGGCGCAACTGCTGCTGTGCGCCCTCCAGTTCCTGACCCGGGTTCCGACGCCCGCGTTGAAGGGATTCGAGACGGATTGGATCACGCGAGCCGCGCGATATTTTCCCCTGGTGGGACAGGGCGTTGGCGCGATCTCCGCAGGCGTCTTCATCCTCGGCTTCCACGTCTGGGGCGCAGGCGTGGCGGCCGTGCTGGCGCTGGGGGCGGGCCTGCTGGTCACGGGCGCCTTCCACGAGGATGGCTTGGCCGACACGGCCGACGGCCTGGGCGGCGGCCAGACGGCCCAGCGTCGCCTGGAGGTCATGAAGGACAGCCGCATCGGGACCTACGGCGTCTGCGCGCTGGTCGTCGCCCTGGGACTGAAGGCCACGATACTGGCGAGCGCCTCGGCTCTGGTCGGCGCCTTGGCCCTTCTGGGGGCGCATGGCGCCGGACGAGCGGCGGCGGTCGTCGTGATGCGGGTGACGCCCTACGCTCCGTCTGGCGAACCGGGCAAGTGGAAGCCGACACCGATGGGCGTGCGGACCAGCGAGGTGGTGGTCGCTCTGGTCATCGCGATCTGGCCGTTGCTGCTTCTGCCCATGCCCGCCGTCGGCTTGGGCCTGGCGCTGGGGAGTATCGCGGCGCTGCTTCTGGCGCGGACGTCCATCCGCCTTATCGGCGGCCATACCGGCGATGTGCTGGGCGCCGTCGAGCAGGTGTTCGAGGTCGGCTTCCTGCTGGGCGTGGCGGCGCTGGCGTGAGGCTGATCGTCTGCCCAGGCTCGGCCGTCGAGACGCTGCTGGCGCGCGAGCCGGTGGATCACGTGCTGACGCTGGTGTCGCCGGACGCCGAGGTCGGCGCGCGCGCCGTCCCGGCGACCGTGCTGCGCTTCAACGACATCATCGCACCGCGCGCCGACCTGGTCGCGCCAAGCGCCGAAATAATCCACGCGATCATCGCCTTGGGGCGGAAACTTCCGGCGGACGCGACCCTGCTGGTCCACTGCTTTGCCGGCGTCAGCCGCTCGCCCGCCGCCGCCTACGTCCTGGCTTGCGCGGCGAGCGTTCCAGGCGATGAGCAGGCCATCGCCGGGCGACTGCGCGCGGCCTCGCCCAAGGCGACGCCCAACGCCCTGATGGTCTCGCTCGCCGACGAAATCCTCAAGCGCAACGGCGCGATGCGTACGGCCATCGCTGCGATCGGCCGGGGCGCCGACGCCTATGAAGGCGACGTGATTGACTGGACGCTGAACAGCTCCGCTCGCCCGTAGGTTCGGTGTCGAGATCGCGCGACCCAGAAATTGATGGGACCGCTAACAATCGCCGTGACAGCTGCTCCAGAATTTGTAGGAGTAAAGCCGAGCCGCGCCACAAGCGGTCGAACAACAAACAATTGGGAGCGAGAACGATATGGGGTTCTTCGGTAAGAGAGGCGGCCGCGCGGGAGTCCTGGCGACGGGCCTGGCGATGGCCTGGCTGCTGGCTTCGCCCGCCTCGGCGCAGAACGACAAGATGACGCCCATCGCGATCCCGGCGCAGCCGAATGCGATCACGCTGAACACCGGTCCTTTGCCGGGCGCGACGAACGCCGAGAGCTGGCACAGCCAGTACGGCAGCGTCTTTGCGCGCAACGTCACGGTCGCGACCCTGACGCCGTTCCTGCCCGACCCCGCCAAGGCCACCGGCGTGGCCGTGATCGTCGCGCCCGGCGGCGGTTTCCGGACGTTGTCGATGGAGAACGAGGGCTGGGACGTCGCCAAGGCCCTGGCCGACAAGGGCGTCGCCGCCTTCGTCCTGAAGTATCGCCTGAACCAGACCCCAGCCGACATGCCCGGCTTCGAGGCCTCGATGAAGGCGATGTTCTCGGGCGTGGCGCGCCCGCCGCGGATGGACCCGCAATCGGCGGTCACGGCGCTCGCGCCGCAGCTGGCCGACTCCCGCGCCGCCTTCGCCCTGATCCGCTCACGGGCGGCCGAGTGGCATGTCGATCCGGATCGCATCGGCATGGTCGGCTTCTCGGCCGGCGCGATGCTGACCCTGACCACGACCCTGGCCGTCGAGGACGCCAAGCCGGCCTTCATCGGCCTGATCTACGGCTCCCTGGCGCCGGCGACCGTGCCGACCGACGCGCCGCCGATGTTTTTCGCCCTGGCGGCCGATGACCCGTTGTTCGGCAACAGCGGCTTTGGCCTGATCGAGAGCTGGCGCGCGGCCAAGCGGCCCGTGGAGTTCCACCTCTACGAACAGGGCGGCCACGGCTTTGGCATGTACAAGAAGAAGACCACCAGCACGGGCTGGTTCGACGCCTATGTCAGCTGGATGGCCATGCACGGCTATATGAGCCGCAAATAGACCCCAAGCTCGTGTCATCCCGGAAGCCTCGCAGAGGCTATCCGGGACCCAGGGGCAAACGCATTGCCGCTAACCCCTGGGTCCCGGGTCGGCTTCGCCGCCCGGGATCACACGTGATATTGGAC
>JAYRLX010000551.1:0-1962 GCA_041905125.1 Caulobacter sp.
GCTGGCCCGCGGCGGCGAGCGCGCGGCCGCCACCAGCGACTACCAAGCCTGGTCGCCGGAATAGGACGGATGTCCCGCCGGACGTCCTGGATCGCCGCCGCCGCGGTGCTGGCCGGTCTGGCCGGAAGCGCGGCGTTCGCGCGCCAGGCCGCTCCGCAACAGGCTCAGACTCCACAAGCCGCGCCTCAGGCGCCGGTCGCGCCCGCGGCTAAGCCCGCCGCGATCCCGACGCCTGAGCTTCGGCCGTCCCAGCAGCCTGTGCAAGGCGCGCCGGTCGCCGTGACGCCGTCGCCCCAGGCCGCGCCGCCGACCGCCGAGGCGCAGGCCAAGCCCGAGACGCCCGCCGCGCCGGTCAAGCCGCCGGAGCCCGCCAAGCGCCAGCGCTACGCGATCGCCATCATGCAGGCGCTGGACAAGGTGACGACCGAGACCATGCGCTTCGAGGTGCCGGTCGGTCAGCCGATCCGCTACAAGACGCTCGTTTTCACCGTCCGCGCCTGCGAAACCGCCGCGGCCGACGAAGTCGCGCCGGAGACCGCCGCCTACGTCATCGTCGACACCCAGCCCAAGGCCCAGGCCGGTCGTCCCGCGCCCGCCGGACGGCAAATCTACAAAGGGTGGATGTACGCGAGCTCGCCGGGCCTGAACCCGCTGCAGCACCCGGTCTATGACGCCTGGCTGATCGCCTGCAAGCAGTCGATCCCGGTCGCGCCGCCGGCCAAGCCGTAGAAGTCGCCCTGCACGGTCAGGGCCTTGGCCAGGCGCTTGCGGTAGTCGGCGCGGTTGATCTCGATCGTCCCGAACTGCGTCAGGTGCTCAGTCAGGAACTGGGTGTCCAGCAGCTGGTAGCCGCCGGCGACCAGCCGCGCGACCAGATGCACCAGCGCCACCTTGCTGGCGTCGCGCGCGGTCGAGAACATGCTCTCGCCAAAGAACGCGCCGCCCAGCGACACGCCATAGAGGCCGCCGACCAGCTCGCCCTCGAGCCACGTCTCCACGCTATGCGCCAGGCCTCGGGCGTAGAGCTGCCCGTAAAGCCGCTGGATCGGGTGGTTGATCCAGGTGTCGACACGACCCGGTCGCGACGCCGCGCAACCCTCGATCACCGCGTCGAAGGCGGTGTCGATGCGGACCTCGTACGGACCGTTGCGGACCGTGCGGGCGAGGCGCTTTGGGATGTGAAAGGATCCGAGCGGCAGGACGCCCCGCCGCTCGGGATCGATCAGGAAGAGGCTTTCGTCCTCGCGGGCGTCGGCCATGGGGAAGACGCCGCGCGCGTAGCAGGCGATCAGGTCGTCGACCGTGAAGGCGTCTTCCATATCTGAGCCTAGACTAGGCTTCCTGGGCTTTGATCCAACGCTCCAGCCAGTGGATGTCGTAGTCGCCGGCCAGGATGTCGGGCTGCACCAGGAGGTCCTGGAACAGCGGGATCGTGGTCTCGACGCCGCCGACGACCATTTCGGCCAGGCAGCGTTTCAGGCGCGCGATGCACTCGGCGCGGTCGCGACCATGGACGATCAGCTTGCCGATCAGGCTGTCGTAGTAGGGCGGGATCGCGTAGCCGGTGTAGATCGCCGAATCCAGACGGACGCCGAGGCCGCCAGGGGCGTGGAAGTCGGTGATCGTGCCGGGCGAGGGCGTGAAGGTCCGCGCGTTCTCGGCGTTGATCCGGCACTCGATGGCGTGGCCCTCGAAGACGACGTCTTCCTGCGTGAACGACAAAGGCAGGCCGGCGGCGATGCGGATCTGCTCGCGCACCAGGTCGATGCCGGTGATGGCCTCGGTGACCGGGTGTTCGACCTGCAGGCGGGTGTTCATCTCGATGAAGAAGAACTCGTCGTTCTCCCACAGGAACTCGATGGTCCCGACGCCCAGGTAGCCGATGGCCTTGACCGCATCGACGACGATCTTGCCGATCTTGGCGCGACCTTCGGCGGATAGGGCCGGCGAGGGGGCTTCTTC
>JAYRLX010000101.1:0-10742 GCA_041905125.1 Caulobacter sp.
CGCCTCCAGCAACGGCACCTGGTCGCCGCCCCGGCCGTAGCGGTCGGTGCGATAGACCATCACCACGTCGAAGTTGGTCAGGTACTTGTCGGCCAGGCCGTCGAGGTAGCGGGCCAGGTTGCGCGAGGGGCTGTCGACCTCGCCGCCGTTGTAGCGGCGGCCATTGGCCTGCTCCGTCGTCTCCACCGCCTTGGTGCCTTCGGAGAAGACGCGGACGTGGGTGTTGTCCATCGTCCCGCTCTGGCCGCGGCTGTTGCCGACGATGTCGTTGTTGAGGTCGGCCTCGACCTTCCAGCCCTGGGCCTTGGCGTAGTCGGCCAGCACCTTGCCGCCCAGCAGCCCCTGCTCCTCGCCCGACAGAACCGCGAACACCAGGGTGGCCGGGAACTTGTGCTTGGACAGCACGCGCGCGGCCTCGATCACCGCCGCCACGCCCGAGCCGTCGTCATTGGCGCCCGGCGCGTCGCTGGTGAAGTTCATGACGTCGGTGACGCGGCTGTCGATATGGCCGGCGATGATGATCACGCGGTTCGGGTCCGAGGTCCCCTTCTGGATCGCCAGGACGTCCATCACCTCGGTCGGATTGGGCACGCGGCGGCCGGTGACGACCTGGGACGGCGTCTCGACGGTCAGGCAGCCGCCGCAGTCCTTGGAGATCGCCTCGAACCGCGCCCTGGCCCAGCGACGGGCCGCGCCGATGCCGCGCGTGTCCGACTTGGTGTCCGACAGGGTGTGACGCGTGCCGAAGCCGACCAGCGAGCGGATGGTGCTCTCCAGCGCCTTGGCGTCGACGTCGGCGGCGACGGTCCGCAGCAGCGGCTGGTCCGTCGACGGGGCTGGCGTTTCAGCGTGAGCGACGCCGGCCGCCATCAGGCCGGCGGCGAGGACGAGGGAAAGGCGCATGGCGACTCCGGAGCAAGAGCGCGAACGTTGCCGACACCAACGGTCACCGACAACACATTTTCCAAGCGCGTCCCGACGGCTAGATCTCGGCGGTTCGCCCCGCCATGAACGCCACCCGCTCCAGCACCTCCGGTCCTGCCGCAGGCCCCGCCGCATAGGTGAAGTGCTCCGGCGTGATCGGCTTGCCGCTGATCCGATCGACGAGGGTCGGCTCGGCCGGCTTGCCCGTCTCGCGGTCCACCAGCTGGCCGGCGATCCCCTCGACTGCGAAGTGCCGGTTGCCGAAGGCCAGCATCGCCGCCAGCACGCCCCCGAAGTCGCGGCCCAGATCGGTCAGCACATATTCGTAGCGCGGCGGGCGCATGCTGTAGGCGCGCTTCTCCATCAGGCCGTTCTCGACCAGGGCCGCCAGGCGCTTGGTCAGGATGTTCGGCGCCACGCCCAGGCTCTTCTCGAACTGGTCGAAGCGGGTCAGCCCCTGGTTGGCGTCGCGCAGGATCAGGAAGGTCCAGCCATCCCCCACGCGATCGACGGTGCGGGCCACCGGACATTGGGTTGGGGCGCGTGCGGCTTTGCTCATGACGAAATATCTGGCCACTCACTTGCGATTTGCAAGTTACCTCATAGCTAGGGGATCAAGCCGGACCGATGGGGCCGCGGCGAGGGACTTTAGAGAACGATGAGCGACAACGACACCAAAGGCTTCGCCCTGATCACCGGCGCCTCGACCGGCATCGGCGCGGTCTATGCCGACCGTCTGGCCAAGCGCGGTCATGACCTGATCCTGGTCGCCCGCGACGAGGCGCGCCTCAACACGCTGGCCGAGCGCCTGCGCGCCGAGACCGGCGTCCAGGTCGAGGTGATCAAGGCCGACCTGACCGACAAGGCCGACCTGCTGAAGCTGGAACAACGCCTGGAGACGGACAAGGGGATCACGGTCCTGGTCAACAACGCCGGCGTCGCGGGCGCGGGCGATTTCGTCGGCTCCGCCCCGGACGCGTTCGAGAAGATGATCCAGCTGAACGTCGTGGCCGTCACGCGCCTGGCCTCGGCGGCCGCCCGCAACTTCGTGCCGCGCGACGCCGGGACGATCATCAACCTGGCCTCGGTGGTCGGGCTTATGCCGGAGCTGAACATGCCGGTCTATGGCGCGACCAAGGCCTTCGTGACCTATCTGACCCAGGGCCTGCGCGTGCAGTTCGGCGACTCCGCCGTGCACCTGCAGGCGGTGCTGCCGGGCGCCACGCGCACCGAGATCTGGGAGCGGTCTGGCCAGGACGTCGACGCCTTGGATCCCAACATGGTCATGGACGTCCATGACATGGTCGACGCCGCGCTGGCCGGCCTGGACCAAGGCGAGCTCGTGACGATCCCGTCGCTGCCCGACGCGGCGGATTGGAACAACGCTCTGGCCGCCAAGGCCAAGCTCTATCCGAACCTGTCGCGCAGCCAACCGGCGGCGCGTCTCAAGGCGTAAGGACGGAATACTCGCCGGCGCGGCGCTCACTCCCGCGCCGGCGAGTCCGCCCAGGACAGGCCGCTTGGCTTGATGCCGACCAAGCCGCCCATCCGGAACGCGGGGAGAACTAGCTAAGGACCATCACGACGACGCGGCGGTTCTGGGCCCGGCCCTCGCGCGTCTCGTTCGGGGCGACCGGGGCGTCCTGGCCGTAGGAGATCGTCGCCATGCGGTTCAGGGCGACACCGTGCTGGCTGAGGAACTTGCGCACCGTCTCCGCGCGCTTCTCGCCAAGCTCGTCGTTGTATTCCTTCGAGCCCGAGTTGTCGGTGTGACCCTGGATCTCGAGGTAGACGTTCTTGTTGTCGGCCTTCAGCTTCTCGGCGAATTCGCCCAGGCGCTGCTCGGCTTCCGGCGACAGGTTGGCGGCGTTGACCGGGAACTTCACAGAGTCATCGCTGAGCACCAGGGCGTACTGGAACTTGCCCTCGGCCAGCTTGCCAGCCTTGGTCGCGCGATCGAGCGCTTCCTTGGCGGTCTGGTCCAGTTCGCCGATCTGGGTGTCGTGAGCGCTGACCCGCTCATTGACCGCCCCGACCTGGGTGTTGACGTACTTCTTGGTCGCGCAGCCGGAAACCGACAGGCCGCCCATCACCAGGGCGGCGGCGACCATCATGGTCTTCGTGCTTGCTATCATCTTGGCTCTCATCCGTAGAGCCCGCCCCAGTTCGTAAACGAACTGGGGTGAGCGGGCTCTTCTGTCCAAACTGAGAGGCCTTCTTATCCGCTCCCGATACTCGGGAGCGGGAAGGCCTCGGCGTGGGGCGAGGCGTCCTGCAACGCTCGCTGTTTCAAAACGGACAGCCGAACTTGGCTAAAGATGGGCGCGATTCCGGCGCTTCCGGGCCAAGCTTGAGCATTGATTTACAAGCACATTATAGCCGCGCGCGAACCCAGCGGACGGCGTTTGGTTCCGATGAAAATTATTCCGTTTCGGCGGCCGAAAGCCATGTCAGGAAGGCCTGCAAGGCGGGACTCGGCGCCTTGGACTTCAGCCAGGTCAGCCAGTAGCGACCCGCCCCGACCTCGATCTCGAAGGGCCGGACCAGGCGTCCTTGGGCCAAGTCTCTCGTGAACATATTGGGCGGCGCCAGCGCCACGCCAAGACCCTGGATCGCCGCCTCGACCATCACCCAGGAGCTGTCGAACACCGGCCCGCGGATCGGCGGCGGCGACAGGCCGGCGGCGGCGAACCAGTCGGGCCAGTCGGCGGCGCGGTAGCTGCGCAGCAGGGTCTCGCCGAACAGGTCGCGGGGCGCGGAGAGGCGCTCGGCCACCGCCGGCGCGCAGAGCGGGCTCATCGGCGCGGAAAACAACGGCGCGGCCTCGGTGCCGTGCCAGGCGCCGTCGCCGAAGCGGATGGCGCAGTCGAGCCCCTCGCCCGCCAGGTCGGCGCGATTGTTGTTGGTGAAGAGCCGCAGGTCCACGAACGGATGCGCCTCGCGGAAGGCCGGCAGGCGCGGCAGCAGCCAACCCACCGCGAAGGTGCCGACCACGCCGACGCTGAGCACCTCGGTGACCCGGCCGCCCTCGAACCGCGCCAGGGTGTCGTCGAGACGATCGAACGACTCCCGCACGCTGGGCAGCAGGGCCAGACCCTCGTCGGTCAAGGCCAGGCCCCGGGGCAGCCGGCGGAACAGTGTCGCGCCCAGCCGGGCCTCCAGACCCTTCACCTGATGGCTGATCGCCGCCTGGGTCACGCACAGCTCGATCGCCGCCTTGGTGAAGGACAGGTGGCGCGCCGAGGCCTCGAAGGCGCGCAGGGCGTTGAGGGGCAGTTGAGCGCGGCTCACGGAGCAGACCCTAATCCAGCTAATGGCAGAGCCAAGCTATCGTCGTTTGCGGAGAACGCCAGGCCTGGGCAGGTTCCCGCCCGAGGAGAACCCCACATGCTGCATCGTAGAACCCTGATTACGGCCCTGGCGGCCGCGCCTGCCCTGCTGTCCGTCACGGGGAGAGCGCAAGCCGAAAGCCGAGCCGAGGCCCAGAAAGCCCTTAGCTCACGTATTAACGAATTGGAGCGCGCCAGCGGCGGGCGGATCGGGGTGGCGGTGCTGGACACGCATGACGGCCGCCGCTTCGCCTGGCGCGGGGACGAGCGCTTCCGCATGTGCAGCACGATCAAGGCGCCCCTCTCGGCGGCCATACTGCGCCGTGTCGACCAGGGCCGGGAGCGACTGGATCGCCGGGTGACCTACGGGCCGGAGGTGCTGATGGGCAACTCGCCGATTGTCGAGAAGCACGTCCAGGACGGCATGACCATCGGCCAGCTGTGCGAGGCGACCATCACGCTCAGCGACAACGCCGCGGCCAACCTGCTGTTCGAGGCCCTGGGCGGTCC
The DNA here is from genome assembly GCA_041905125.1 of Caulobacter sp. GTDB lineage: Bacteria > Pseudomonadota > Alphaproteobacteria > Caulobacterales > Caulobacteraceae > Caulobacter. Next base: position 4,764 of record JAYRLX010000101.1, read on the forward strand.
GACGGAAGGCCCAGCCGCCGTCACCCGCTTCCTGCGCGCTATCGGCGACCAGACCACCCGCAGCGACCGCACCGAGCCGACGCTGAACGTCGGCGAACCGGACGATCCGCGCGACACGACGACGCCGACCGCCATGGCGGCGACCTGGAAGACCCTGCTGCTGGAGGACGCCCTCTCGCCCACCTCGCGGCGGCGGCTCGAAGCCTGGCTGGTAGCCAACAAGACCGGCTACCGGCGCCTGCGGGCGGGCCTGCCGCTTGACTGGCGCGTGGGCGACAAGACCGGCAACAACGGCCAGGACATCACCAACGACGTCGCTATCACTTGGCCGCCGGGCCGCAAGCCCGTGATCATCGCCGTCTTCCACGACCGCGGCGGCGACGAGGACGCTCGCAACAGCGTGCACGCCAACGTGGCGCGCGCCATCGTCGCGGCGGGGTTTGGAGCCTAGCGCGCCCCCCCCCCTGTGGCCGGGCGCGCCGCCTGGCGGGCGACCCCTAGAACGTCTCGCCGACCATCTTCTCGCTCAACGCCCACAAGGCCTGAGCGCGCGCCGGGTCAATGGCGTAGGGACGAACACCCGCCCGGAGCAACGAGTCGCTCTCGACCCGTTCGGCCACGTGACAGTCCTCGCAATAGCGGCCGCCGACGGCCTCGGCCGGCGCCACGACCCCGGCCCAGACGCTGGTGGCCGCGCCTTGCGGAATGGTCTTCATCTGGATCGGCGGCTGGCCCTGGGCGGCGGCCTCCGCGTTCAACTGCTCCAGCCATTGCTGGATGAAGGCCGGGTCCAGGTGCCGGCTCAACTCGGTCTGGATGCCGCCCGGATGCACGGCGGCGGCCCGGACGCCGCGCGCCTTGTGGCGTCGGTCGAACTCGACCGCGAACAGGACGTTGGCGGTCTTGGAGCGGCCATAGGCGCCGAACGGCGTGTACTCGGCGCTTTCGAAGTTCGGGTCCTCGAGATCGACGTCCGAGAAGCGATGGCCGGCCGAGGCCAGCGACACCACGCGCGAGCCCGCCTTCAGCAGGTCGGCGATGCGGTTGACGAACACGAAGTGGCCAAGGTGATTGGTCCCGAACTGGGTCTCGAAGCCGTCCGCCGTCTTGCCGAACGGCGTCGCCATCACGCCGGCGTTGGCGATGACCAGGTCGAACGGACGGCCGTCCTGGACCAAGGCGTCGGCGGCGGCCCGAACGCTCTTGAGGTCGGCCAGGTCCAGTTGGATCAGGTGAAGCGAACCGCCGCTGGTCGCGGCCGCCTCGCGCACGACGGCGGTCGCCGCCTCGGCCTTGGCCAGGTCGCGCGCCGCGCCGACCACGTCGGCCCCGTGCGCCGCCAGGGCCCGGGCGGTCTCGACGCCAAGACCGGCCGACACGCCGGTGACCAGCACCCGCTTACCCTTGAGATCGACGCCCGCGAGGACGTCGTCAGTGGTGGATGTGGCGCCGAATGGATTGCTCATGGCTCTCTCGTCCCTTGAAGGGGTTGTTGTCCGAGCCGATCCGGAGGATTAAATGGAGGATGGCTCCGGATAGATATTCGGAGGCCGCCTCCGCTTTTCAAGACCGATGCCTGAAAAAATCGAGACCAAGCCGCGCAAGCCCCGCGCCGACAGCCTACGAAACCGCGACCTGTTGCTGAGCGCGGCCAAGGCGGCCTTCGGCGAAACGGGTTCCGACGCACCGTTGGAGGACATCGCCCGCCGAGCGGGGGTCGGCATCGGCACGCTGTATCGCCACTTCCCCACGCGCGAGGCTCTGGTCGCGGCGGTCTACGCCCGCGAGATCGAGCAGTTGGCCGCCTCGGCCGACGCCCTGCTCGCTCGCGAGCCGGCCGGCCAAGCCCTGGGATCCTGGCTAAACCTGTTGATTGACTACATGGCCACCAAGCGGGTCATCGCCCCCGCCCTGCGCGCCGACCCCGGCGAGGGCTCCCGGGTCTACGCCAGTTCGGGACCGACCATTCTGGCGACGCTCCAGCGCCTGACCGAGGCCGCCCACGCCGCCGGCGACATTCGCCAGGACATCGGCTTCGAGGATATCCTGCGCATGATGAGCGGCCTCAGCCAGGGCTATGACCAGCCTGGCTGGGACGCCGGGGCTCGCCGCCTGCTGAGCGTGATGATGGCGGGGCTGCGCGCGCGCTAGGACGCCGGCGGCAGGGGCTGGGTCGGAGGTTCCGGCGGCAGGCCGCCCGCCTGCCAGCCCGGTGCGCGAAGGTTGGCGGCCGCGATCAGCTTCTCGCGATAGCGCCAGATCATGTGGTCGTCGATCAGCGGGAACTTGCGCGTGAAGAACCACCATAGCCCGAAGGCGGCGAAGCGGATCACCAGCGACGCCGGCGGGCGATCGTGGCGGAGCTCGCCGTCGTTGCTCAGGAAGCGAACGTCGCCGCCATGCGCGAACCCCAGCCAGGGCGGCGGCACGGACGGAACGACGTCGTCGGCGTTGACGAGACGGTAGTGCGGGCACTTCACCTCGGTGTCGAACCGCTTCTCGCCCACTCGCGGCGAGCCGAACGTATAGCAGGCCGCCAGTGTGTCGCGCTCGAACGCCGCCGAGGCGATCTGCGCCAGGGCGCCGCCCAGGGAATGGCCTGTAATGTAGAGGCCCTTGTCGACCGGAACCTTGCTGGGATCATCAAGATCGCGCCGGATTTCCGGCTCGATCTTCTGGAACGCCTCCAGAAATCCGCTGTGGACGCGCACGGCGCCGACGGACGTGTTCAAAGGCGTCAGCTTGGCCTCGAGGTTCACCGCCCAGTCCTTCTGGTCTTGGGTTCCTCGAAAGGCCAGGACCGTCATCTGGTCGCTGGTCGCCAGATAGGCCTGACTGCCAATCGGCGTGTCATAGACGCCGATCAACTCGAACATGCCGCTCTGCAGGCGGACCCTCATCAGGTCCAGACCCGCGCCCGTCTGGTCCTCGAAGTCATCGTAGGCGACGCCGCACAGCGAAGCCATCAGCGCGCAGGTGCGATCCGAATAGGCCGCGCGCCAGGTCGGCGCGGCCGCGACCATGGCGGGCGTGACGGGGCTGAGCAGCTCGGCCAGCTCGCGCGCTCGCCGGGTGACGGCCGCGAATTCCCGCTCGAGCGCCGCGGCCCCTGATGGATCGCCCATGCCGAAGCCCCGCCTTCAGACAGCCCGTGGTTGTTCGGAACGTTAACACCACCGGGCCTCAAATCAACAGGAGGGCGAGTGTCGCTACGCCCCCTCCTCGTCGACATAGATCACCACCGGCTTGCCGCGCGACAGCGGCTCCCAGCCGGCCTCGATGGCCGAGGCGATGGCCTTGGCGACGACGCGGACCGGGATCTGCGAGGGCTTCAGCGGCGGGGCGCTGAACTTGGGCTTGGGCCCGGGCGGGAACTCGATCATCGCCTCGCGCTGGCCTTCCTTGTGGCGAACGGCCAGCACCTTGCCGTGCCGCTCGGACGGGTCGTAGGACCACTGCGGCAGGCGGTGCAGCCGCCAGACATAGGGGTCTCCGTCGACCTCGATATCGAATTCCGTGATGAGCTTGGTGGTCTTGGCCATGGGGGGAGATACCGCGAAGGGCCGCGGAGAAAAAGCCTCCCCCTTCTCCCCTTGCGGGAGAAGGTGTCGCTGAAAGCGACGGATGAGGGGTCGCGCAAACGAAAACCGCCGCGACCGGCGGGAAGGCCGATCGCGGCGGATAGGTTCTTCAACCCCTCACCCGACCCGCGTCGCGGGTCACCCTCTCCCGCAAGGGGAGAGGGGTGAAATCACCTACTGCAGCACCGCTTTTCCAAACGACAGCTGCCCGTCAGCGACGCCAACCGCGATCACGCCGCCATCCTCGATCTCGCCGGCCAGCAGCTTCTTGGCGATCGGGTCGACCAGCTCCTTCTGGATCACGCGCTTCAGAGGGCGCGCGCCGTACACCGGGTCGTAGCCCTTGTCGGCGATCCAGTTCAGGGCCTCGGCGTCCAGGGCCAGGCTCATGCGGCGATCGGCCAGCAGCTTCTCGACGCGGTGCAGCTGGATGCGGACGATGTCGCCCATGTTGCCGCGCGACAGGCGCTTGAACAGGATGATCTCGTCGATCCGGTTCAGGAACTCGGGGCGGAAGTGGCCGCGCACCGTGTTCATCACCATCGGCCGGACGGCCTCGACGTCTTCGCCCTCCTCCTGGTTCACCAGATATTCGGCGCCCAGGTTGCTGGTCATGATGATCAGCGTGTTGCGGAAGTCGACCGTGCGACCCTGGCCGTCGGTCAGGCGACCGTCGTCCAACACCTGCAGCAGCACGTTGAAGACGTCGGGGTGAGCCTTCTCGATCTCGTCGAACAGCACCACCTGGTACGGACGGCGACGGACAGCCTCGGTCAGCGCCCCGCCCTCGTCGTAGCCGACATAGCCGGGAGGCGCGCCGATCAGGCGGCTGACCGAGTGCTTTTCCATGTACTCGGACATGTCCATCCGGGTGATGGCCGCCTCGTCGGCGAACAGGAACTCGGCCAGGCTCTTGGTCAGCTCCGTCTTGCCCACGCCCGTCGGGCCCAGGAACAGGAACGAGCCGATCGGCTTGGACGGATCCTGCAGGCCGGCGCGGGCGCGGCGGACGGCGTCGGAGACGGCTTCCAGCGCCTCGTCCTGGCCGACCACGCGACCGCGCAGCTCGTCCTCCATCTTCAACAGCTTCTCGCGCTCGCCCTCGAGCATCTTCTCGACGGGCACGCCGGTCCAGCGGCTGACGACGGCGGCGATCTGCTCGGCGTCGACGACTTCCGGAGTCAGGGCCTGGGTGTCGCTTTCCTCGGCCTCGGCCAGGCGCTTTTCCAGGGCCGGAATCTCGCCGTACTGGATCTGGCCGGCGCGGGCGAAGTCGCCGGCGCGCTGGGCGTTGGCGAGGTCGGCGCGCAGGCGGTCAAGGGCTTCACGGGCTTGCGCCGCGCCGCCGACCTTCTCCTTTTCGGCCTTCCACTTGGCGGTCATCTCGTCGCTGCGGAACTGCAGGTCGTCGATCTCGACCTCCAGGTTCTCCAGGCGCTGCTTGGAGGCGGCGTCGGTTTCCTTCGAGAGGGCCTCGCGCTCGATCTTCAGCTGCACCAGGCGCCGGTCGATCTCGTCCAGCTCCTCGGGCTTGCTGTCGATCTGCATGCGCACGCGGCTGGAGGCCTCGTCGACGAGGTCGATGGCCTTGTCGGGCAGGAAGCGGTCGGCGATGTAGCGGTTGGACAGGGTCGCGGCCGCGACGATGGCGCTGTCGCTGATCCGCACCCCGTGGTGGACCTCGTACTTTTCCTTCAGGCCGCGCAGGATCGAGATGGTGTCCTCGACCGTCGGCTCCTGCACGAACACCGGCTGGAAGCGACGGGCCAGGGCCGCGTCCTTCTCGACGTGCTTGCGGTACTCATCCAGCGTGGTGGCGCCGACGCAGTGCAGCTCGCCGCGCGCCAGGGCGGGCTTCAAGAGGTTCGAGGCGTCCATGGCCCCGTCGGTCTTGCCGGCGCCGACCAGGGTGTGCATCTCGTCGATGAACAGGATGATCGAGCCCTCGGCCGCCGTGGTCTCGGCCAGCACGGCCTTCAGGCGCTCCTCGAACTCGCCGCGATACTTCGCGCCGGCGATCAGGCTGCCCATGTCGAGCGACAGAAGCTTCTTGTCCTTCAGGCTTTCGGGCACGTCGCCGTTGACGATGCGCAGAGCCAGGCCCTCGACGATGGCGGTCTTGCCGACGCCGGGCTCGCCGATCAGGACGGGGTTGTTCTTGGTGCGGCGCGACAGGACCTGGATCGTGCGGCGGATCTCCTCGTCGCGGCCGATCACCGGGTCGAGCTTGCCGTCGCGCGCCGCCGCGGTCAGGTCGCGGGCGTAGCGCTTCAGCGCCTCATAGCCTTCCTCGGCGTTGGCGCTGTCGGCGGTGCGGCCCTTGCGAATAGCGTTGGCGGCGGTCTCCAGGGCCTGAGCCGAAGTCCCGGCCTCCTTGAACAGCTTGGCCGCATCGCCG
>JAYRLX010000102.1:0-10736 GCA_041905125.1 Caulobacter sp.
GCAGGCGCCGAAACCGCCCACACTTTCGGCTGCCATGCTCCGGAACCGTTCGCGCGCGGTCTTCGCTCTCCCAAACGTGAAGCCGATTTCCGCGGCGCCCCTGTGCTAAAGCGGCGCAGCGGCGCTTCGGCCTCTTCCAAAGCCGCCGCGTTTAAATATCTAATCCATGACAGGCGGGTGATTTGCTCGCCAGGAGAGAACAAGTCGATGGCCGAGCGGAAGCAAGGCGGACAAAGCAACGGCGCTGGGTCGTCGGTCGTCACGGAAGTGAAGCCGAAGACGCAGAAGCCTTCGCTGTATCGAGTTCTGATTCTCAATGACGACTACACTCCCATGGAGTTCGTCGTCTATGTGCTCGAGCGGTTCTTCAACAAGTCGCGCGAAGATGCGACGCGCATTATGTTGCATGTCCACCAAAACGGCGTGGGCGTGTGTGGCGTCTATACATACGAAGTCGCAGAAACCAAGGTCGCCCAAGTCATAGACTCGGCGCGACGCCATCAGCACCCCCTGCAGTGCACGATGGAAAAGGACTGAGGAGCTTACCCGTTGCCCTCTTTTTCGCGCCCCCTGGAAGAGTCCCTGCATCGCGCCGTGGCCTACGCCAACCAGCGTAAGCACGAGTACGCGACGCTGGAGCACCTTCTGCTTTCCCTGACCGACGACGATGACGCCGCCGGAGTGATGCGCGCGTGCGACGTCGATCTCGCCGCGCTGAAGAAGAGTCTTTCCAACTATCTCGACGTCGAACTGGCCTCGCTGGTCGTCGACGACGAGGAAGACGCCAAGCCGACCGCCGGCTTCCAGCGCGTGATCCAGCGCGCGGTGATCCACGTCCAATCGTCGGGCCGCGAGGAAGTGACCGGCGCCAACGTGCTGGTCGCGATCTTCTCCGAACGCGAAAGCCACGCCGCTTACTTCCTGCAAGAGCAGGACATGACGCGGTACGACGCGGTCAACTTCATCGCCCACGGCATCGCCAAGAAGGCCGGCGCCTCGGAAGCCAAGAGCGTCAAGGGCGCCAGCGCCGGCTCGAACCAGACCGAGGACGACGGCGACAAGCCCAACGCCAAGACGGGCGGCGAGGCTCTGGAAGCCTATTGCGTCGACCTCAACGAAAAGGCCCGCCAGGGCAAGGTCGACCCGCTGATCGGCCGCGCGAACGAAGTCGAGCGCGCGATCCAGATCCTGTGCCGTCGCACCAAGAACAATCCGCTGCTCGTGGGTGATCCCGGCGTCGGCAAGACCGCCATCGCCGAGGGCCTGGCTCGCAAGATCGTCACGCACCAGGTCCCCGAGGTCCTGGAGGGCGCCACCATCTACTCGCTCGACATGGGCGCGCTGCTGGCCGGCACCCGCTATCGCGGCGACTTCGAGGAACGCGTCAAGCAGGTGGTCAAGGAGCTGGAAAGCCACCCGAACGCGGTGCTGTTCATCGACGAGATCCACACCGTGATCGGCGCCGGCGCGACCAGCGGCGGCGCGATGGACGCCTCGAACCTGCTGAAGCCGGCCCTGGCCTCGGGCAGCCTGCGCTGCATGGGCTCGACCACCTACAAGGAGTTCCGCCAGCACTTCGAGAAGGATCGGGCTCTCGTCCGTCGCTTCCAGAAGATCGACGTGAACGAGCCGACGGTGGAAGACACCATCAAGATCCTCAAGGGTCTGAAGACCTACTACGAGGACTTCCACAAGCTGAAGTACACCAACGACGCCCTGAAGGTCGCCGTCGAGCTGTCGGCCAAGTACATCACCGACCGCAAGCTGCCGGACAAGGCGATCGACGTGATCGACGAGGCCGGCGCCTCGCAGATGCTGCTGCCGGAAAGCCGCCGCAAGAAGACGATCGGCGTGAAGGAGATCGAAAGCGTCGTCGCCAAGATCGCCCGCATCCCGCCGAAGTCGGTCAGCAAGTCGGACACCGAGGCCCTCAAGGAGCTCGAGACCGACCTGAAGCGCGCCGTGTTCGGCCAGGACGAAGCCCTGACCCAGCTGGCCGCCGCCATGAAGCTGGCCCGCGCCGGCCTGCGCGAACCGAACAAGCCGATTGGCTCGTACCTGTTCAGCGGCCCGACCGGCGTCGGCAAGACCGAAGCCGCCAAGCAGCTGGCCCAGACCCTGGGCATCGAGATGCTGCGCTTCGACATGTCGGAATACATGGAGCGCCATACCGTGAGCCGCCTGATCGGCGCCCCTCCCGGCTATGTCGGCTTCGACCAGGGCGGTCAGCTGACCGATGCGGTCGACCAGCACCCGCACGCCGTCGTCCTGCTCGACGAAATCGAGAAGGCGCACGGGGATGTCTACAACATCCTGCTGCAGGTGATGGACAATGGGACGCTGACCGACAGCAACGGCAAGAAGGTCGACTTCCGCAACGTGGTCCTGATCATGACCACCAATGCGGGGGCCTCGGACGCCCAGCGCAACTCGATCGGCTTCGGTCGCTCGAAGGTCGAAGGTGAGGAAGAGGCCGCCCTGAAGCGCCTGTTCACGCCGGAGTTCCGCAACCGCCTGGACGCCGTCGTGGCCTTCAAGCCGCTGACGCCGGAGATCATCCGCCAGGTCGTGCAGAAGTTCGTCATGCAGCTGGAGGCCCAACTGGCCGACCGCAACATCACGATCGAGCTGAGCGACGACGCGGCCGACTGGCTGGCCAAGAACGGCTTCGACGAGCTCTACGGCGCTCGTCCGCTGGCCCGGGTCATCCAGGAGCACATCAAGAAACCGCTGGCCGACGACATCCTGTTCGGACGCCTGGTCCGCGGCGGCCACGTCAAGGTCGTGCTCAAGGACAGCAAGATCGACTTCGAGATCGACAGCAACGCCGGCGACGCCAAACCGAAGGCCGATGAGGCTGAGCCGGAAATGGCGAACTAGATCACTGACCTTGTTGAACCCATGGGCCCGAAGCAATTCGGGCCCATTTTTTATGCGCCGTGAGACCCTCACTGAGGGCACTACTCCACGAAATCAAATATGAGTTGCATCCGAGCCGGCTAGAGATAACGATGTTATCTCGTTTGGGCCGGGGGCGGCATGTCTTACGACGATACGCCAGATGACAGCGTGAGCGCATGGCGGCGAAAGGTCGTCACGTTCATCGCGATAGGCGCGCTTTGGCTGATCGGCCTAGGGCTGATGCTCTCGGGCTGGAGCGCGTTGCTGCGGATCGTTGGCTTTTGGGTCGTGATCGGCGGTCTGGCCGGCAGCGTCCTCTACCTTACCTTCGATTTCGCGCGGATGGTGGTCGGGCGAGCTTGGCCCGAATTCCACGGTGATCGGGAGATCGCCGTCACCCTGGCCTTTCTTGTGGCCTTCGTCATGTCGCCTGGAGCCGTCTCGGACCTGAGCCATGGCGTGTCAGGGCTCGGGCGCGGCTTGATCTTCGAAGGTCCCTATCTGGCGTCCGCCTCGACCGATAACACCAAGGCGCCCGCCCAGCTCTATGCGTGCATCGCCGCCACGGATGCTTGCCAATACCGTAAGGAGCAATCCAAACCTTCCGAAAAGGCCAAGGGCGACGCCTCGCAGCAGGAGCCCCAGCCTACGCCTGCGCCGAACATTGACACCAGTTGGGCGTCGTTCGTCATCGCGCTGACTTTCACCTTGCTGGTCGCCCGGGGACTGCGAAGCGCAAGGCGGGATTTCTTCATGAAGCTTACCGCCCAGACGCGGGGCTCCAGGCCACCCAGCGGAGGCGCGGAGGGCGGGCACACCCCTCGGTTCGTGTCGCAAGTCCTAATGAATTATCCCACTTGGGTGGCGTTCTGCATCTATGCCCTAATTCTGATCCCGGCCACCTATCTTGCAGTAGGATCGCTACTCTACCTGCGGCTTGATACGCCATCGGCCGACTTGGCGGCCCTCACCCGGGAGCTGGACGACGCCGAACGCCAAGCGATGGCGGCGCCTGGGGTGTCGGTCGATATAACCCGCCTGAAGGCGGATCTAGGCCGCCTTGAAAAGCTCCTGGCGAAAGGCGACGCCAAGATTGCTTCCGAGAGCGAGGAAGCCCTGAAACAGGGCGGAGCCTACAATACTGAACTCACGGATGGCCGGGCTCGATACAGGCAGCAGGCTCTTCACTACGCGTCTGACTACAAGAGACGGGCCACGGCCGCTCAGTTTGATGATTACAAGGCGGTGCAGCTCGCCCGATATCAGGCCGCAATACGGGACACGCGCGCGGCGGCGGGACCCTGCCTAGAAGGGCTGGCGACCGTGGCTAGGCAGGTCGAGGTCGTCCAGAAGGCGCAGGACGCGCCGACGAGCGGACCCAGGGGCGCGCCCCCGTCCCCCGACGAGGCCGTCGGCGACGTCGCATTGGAAAGCCAAGTCGCTAGTTTGCGCAAAAGGCTGACGGAAGCCTCGATGGCTTGCGCGACCTCGACTGTCGCATTCCCTCCGGCCGCCAAGCCGACGGATATCCAAGGCGATTGCGGCGATCTTGCAGAGCTGAAGCCCCCGAGTTGCGAGAGGCCCCGCCCGCAGTTCCCGGAGGCCATGTACCAATGGCTCGCAGCATCGTCAGACGCCACCGTCCTGATTGTCGGCCTGGTTGGCTTTGGACTGTTCGGATCAGCAATCCGGATGATGGGACGCGTCGACTCGCCAAATGTCAGTGAGAGCGCCGTACAGACGGCGCGAGACAACGCCTATCAGGCGCGGCAGGCGGTAACCGTCCCCGAGAACGCCTACAAGGCCGCGCGCGCCAAGCTGGAAAGTCAAAGGGAGCAGAGCAAAAGCGTCGCGGCGACCTTCGACCAGTGCAGCGCGGCCGTCACCGCCAACACCCGGGCCATCGTCGCGGCCGAGGCCACATTGGCTGACCTAGGCGTGAAACTCGCGGCCGCTCGGGCGGCGCACTCTGTCGCGGAGGAGGCCGCCACGACCCTGCGCGCCTCCTACCAAGCCTTGCCCGAAGCCCAGAAGACGGAGGCGCTGGCCAGTAGCCTTAAGGTCGCCGAAGACAAGGCCGAGGTCGCCGCCAAAGCGGTCCAGGCAATCGAAGCCGAAGCCCAAGACGCAAGGACTGCGCTCGATCAGCTCCACAACGCAAAGGCCGAAGCGGACGCCGCGCTCGACAAGGCCCGCACCGCGCTCGCCACGGCCCAGGCGGACGACGTCAACCTTCTCAAGGAGGCGCAAATTGCGGAAGCCGAATGGAAGAAGGCCGAAGAAAAGGCGGTGACAGCGGAATCCTATCATCAGCAGCTGCGCGCGCTGCTGGTGAGCGATCGCACCAATATCGTCGTGCAAAGGGATCGGTCAGGCGGCGGCACCGAATTCACCATCTCCGGCGCGCCAGCGAAGGTGCTCGTTCAGGGCCTCGGCGCCGCCTTCACGACCTTTCTGGCTGGACAGGCGAGCGTGCAAATCCTGACCACCGGCGGGCGGACCAACGCCTATTCCCTGCTGCTGTCCTGCTTCGTGGGTGCGGTGTTCGCCGAGGAGATCTGGAAGTGGGCGCGTCGGTACCTGCCCAGCGACACGCCCCCACCGCCTGCGGGAAGCGTGACCTCGGAAAGCGCCTCCGCGTCCCAGGCGCCAGCAGGCTAACACGCAAACGGAGGGCGACGGTCCTGACGTGCAGGACCTAGAGCGCCGCCGCGATCTTCGCCGCCAAAGCCTTCAGCTCGTCGGTGTTCGCCATGCCGCCCTCCCCGTGCCGGCCTAGGGCCTGGCCCTCGTAGCGGGGGATCACGTGGAAATGCAGGTGGAAGATCGTCTGGCCGGCCGGCGCGCCGTTGAACTGCGTGACGACGACGCCGTCGGGCTTCAGCGCCGAGGCCACGGCCTTGGTCAGCTTCTGGGTCGCGGCGGCAAGCTCGGCCAGCACCTCGGGCTCGGCCTCGAGCAGGTTGCGCGCCTGGCTGACCTTGGAGATCACCAGGGCGTGGCCGCGCGACTGCGGGAAGACGTCCATGAAGGCCAGGACGCGGTCATCCTCGAACACCTTCACGCTCGGGATCTCGCCCCGGATGATCTTGGCGAAGATGTTGTCCGCGTCGTAGCGTCCGTCGAGGCTCATGACCGTCTCCCTGTCGTCGGAGTGGTCGTAGCAAACCGGTTGAGGGGCGCAACCATGGACACGAAACCTCATGACACCAAACCCCAGGGCCTGACCGAGCAGCAGCAGAAGTGGTTCGCCTCGCTACGCGCCAATCTCGAGCGCGAGACCGGCAAGACCCTGGACCAATGGGTCGAGATCGTCCGCCGCGAGTGCCCGGAAACGAAGCCAAGGGCGCGCGCCGAATGGCTGAAGGCGGCCTATGGCCTGGGCCAGAATCGCGCCGCCAGCATCTTCGCGGTGGCCTATCCGAACGCCGGCGGCTGGGACGACGCGGCGGGGTTGCGCGCTGGCCTGTGGAGCGACACGGCCTCGACCGCGATCCTCACAGCCGTCGAAGCGGCCCTCGCGGACTTCCCCGACCTCGTGACCGGCCAGCGCAAGGGCTATACCGCCTGGTCTCGCAAGGCCCAGTTCGCGGCGCTTAAACCAGCCAAGGGCGGCCAGGCGGTGCTGGGTCTGGCGGTGACGCCGGACGCCTCCCCGCGCCTCGCCGAGCCGAGGAACGAGGGCTGGTCGGAGCGTCTCAAGGCCAAGCTGGTTCTCGCATCGCCTGCCGAGATAGACGACGAGGTCAGGGCGCTGCTGAAGGCGGCGTGGGAGTTGTCCTGAGCTCACCAAGCTTCACCCTAGGAACGCGCCTCCCCCGGCGCCGTTCGTCTCCACAGCAAAGGAGATGACGATGTCCAAGGAAGCCGAGCTGGCCGAGAAGTTCTGGAAGGCCCTGAAGTCCGACCGCACCGTGATGCTGGGTCTGGTCGAGCGCGAGAACGGCCGCGCGCAGCCGATGACCGCCGTGTTCGAGGGTGATCATTCGGGCCCGATCTGGATCTTCAGCGCCGTGGACGTGGATCTTGTCCAGGCCGTCGAGGGCGGCGAGCACGATGCCATTCTGCACTTCGCCTCCAAGGGCCACGACGTCTTCGCCACGGTCGAAGGCCGCATGCGCGTCGACAATGACCGAAAGACGATCGAGCGCCTCTGGAACCCCTTCATCGCCGCCTGGTACGACGGCAAGAATGATCCCAAGCTGCGCCTGCTGCGCTTCGAGCCGGGCGACGCCCAGATCTGGCTGAACGAGAACAGCCTGTTCGCCGGCCTGAAGATGATGCTCGGGGCCGATCCCAAGAAGGACTACAAGGACAAGGCGGCGGAAGTCCGCCTGCAGTAGGCGTCCGCCGAAGGGAGGAGCCTACCGCTCCTCCCGGAACGGCGAGAATTCCTCGGTCAGCATCTCGATGTCGGCAGCCACGGCCTCGCGCTCGCGTTCGAGATAGCGCGCCACCGGCTCCCGTAGCGCGGGATCGGCGATCCAGTGGGCCGAATACACCGGACTGGGGAGATAGCCGCGCGCGATCTTGTGCTGCCCTTGGGCCCCAGCCTCGACGCGCGGCAGGCCAAGGCGGATCGCATGCTCGATGGCCTGATAGTAGCAAAGCTCGAAGTGCAGGAACTGCACATCCTCGACGCAGCCCCAGTGGCGGCCGTAGAGGCAGTCGCGGCCCAGCAGGTTCAGGGCTCCGGCGATGAACGGCCCGCCCGGCCGCCTCGCCATGAGCAGCAGCACCTTTTCGGCCATCCGCTCGTTCAGCAGCGAAAAGAACCGGCGGTTCAGATAGGGCCGTCCCCACTTTCGACCGCCGGTGTCCATGTAGAAGGCGAAGAACGCGTCCCAATGATCTTCGGTGAGGTCAACGCCGGTCAGGGCGACGATCTCAAGCCCCTCCTGGGCGTCGCGCCGCTCGCGCCGGATCGTCTTGCGGCGATTGGCCGACAGGGCCGCCAGGAAGTCGTCGAACGTCGCGTAGCCGCGGTTTTCCCAGTGGTACTGCTGGTCCTGGCGCAGCAGCATCCCGCGCTCGCCCATCCAGCGCCACTCGTCCTCGACCGGGAAGGTCACGTGCACCGAAGACGCGCCCATGCGCTCGCACAGGGTCAGCGCTCCGCCGAGCAGCGCAGAGCGTCCCTCGTCGGCGTCGACGTCCGGCCGCACGATCAGCCGTGAACCGGTCACCGGCGAGAATGGCGAGGAGCATTGGAGCTTGGGATAATAGCGGCCACCGGCGCGCTCATAGGCGTCGGCCCAGGCGTGATCGAAGACGTATTCGCCCTGGCTGTGGGACTTCAGGTACAGCGGCATGACGCCGGCGACGGCGCCGTCTTCATCCTCGACCGACAGGTGCTGCGGCGCCCAGCCCGTGCGCGCGGAGACACAACCGCTCTCCTCCAGGATCGACAGGAAGTCGTAGGAGACGAACGGATCGCCCGTCGGGTCCGCGCAGGCGTCCCAGGCGTCCTTGCCGATCTCGGCGATCGCGCGATGGACGCGGACCGCCGGCCGGACGCCCCTGGGACTGCCCGTCACGCGTGGAAGCCCTCGAAGATCAGGTTGTCGCAATGGTCCTGCACGCCTTCCCACTGGTCGGGACTGCGGACCGTCCAGGCGATCACCGGCATGCCCTTGCCGCGATATAGGTCGGCGCGCGGACTGGGCAACATGTCGAGGCCCAGGGACAGGAAATCCGGCCGCGCCAGCTCGACCTGCTCCAGCGCCGCCAAGGACTTGCGCATCTCTGGCGCCAGCTTGCGGGCGTTGTCGTCGTTCCAGCTGTAGGAGTTCAGGCCGCGCAGAATCTGCGGATGATGATCGGCGAACCAGGCGTGGGAATACGGGTTGAAGCCGATCACGGCGGTCGGGCCGTTGTGATCGACCAGCACGTCGCAGACCCGCCTCTCCAGCGGCCCGACCTCGCCGAAGGGCGTCTTCAGCTCGATGAAGACCATGGCGCGGTGGCCGATCAGGGTCAGGACGTCAGCCAGGGTCGGGATGGTCTCGTCCGTGCCCTTCAGGGTCATGGTCGCAAGATCGGCGGCGGTGTGGTCGCGCAGGCGCCCTTCCCGGCCCGTCATCCGCTCCAGGCGATCATCATGGAAGACCACCGCCTCACCGTCGGCGGTCAGCTGGACGTCAAGCTCGATGGCGTAGCCGCGCGCGCAGGCCGCCTGGAAGGCGGCGCGCGAGTTTTCCGGCGCGCCCTCGGGGCTCCACAGGCCGCGATGGGCCGCCGGCGGGTCGAACAGGCGCTCCCACGCCTCGCCGAAGGTTTCGGTCGAGGGGCGTTCGCGCGAGCGCATCAGGCGATCTCCACCACCGCGTCCACCTCGACGGCGAAGCCGAGGGGCAGCTTGTAGACGCCCACCGCCGAGCGAGCGTGGCGGCCGGCGTCGCCCAGGACTTCGACCATGAGGTCCGAGCAGCCGTTGACGACCTTGGGGATGTCGATGAAGTCCGAGCCGGCCTGGACGAAGCCGCCCAGCTTCACCACCCGCACGACGCGGTCGAGGTCGCCGTCGCAGGCGGCCTTCATCTGGGCCAGCAGGTTGATCCCGCAGAGACGCGCGGCCTTCTGGGCGGTCTCCAGGTCAACGTCGACGCCGACCGTGCCCTTGATGCCGCCCGAAGCGTCCAGCGAGATCTGGCCGGAGATGTGGACCAGATTGCCCGAGCGGACGAAGGGCACGTAGTTGGCCACCGGCGCCACGGGCTGCGGCAGCTCCACGCCAATCGCCTTCAAACGCTCTTCGACCTTCGACATACGCAACGCTCCCACGAGTTTCACGGCATCCTTAACGCGAGCCGCCCAGCCGCAAAAGAAAAAAGCCCGGACCTTATGGCCCGGGCTTTCTGCGTTCTGGATCGCGTCCGAAGACGCCAAGCAGCTCTTAGCGAGCGGCTTGGAACTTCTCGACCGCGGCGCTCATGCGCTCGTTCAGCGGCTTGACCGAGTCCTTGATCGAGGCCGAGACGATCTCCGAGGCCTTGCTGACCTGGGCGATGTACGACTCGAGGGCCGACTTGGCCCAGGCGGTCTGCAGTTCGACGGCTTCTTGCACGCTCTTGGCGGCGGCCAGCGACTTGGCGGCGGCGACCTGATCTTCGGCCAGCTTCTTGCCGTAGGCGAAGGTCTCGGCGCCCAGGGCTTCGGCGCCCTTGGTGGCGGCCGTCACCGAGGCGACGACGGCTTCGAGGTTCTTCTTGGAGTGGGTGTTGGCTTCGGCCAGCGCGGCGAGCGACTTCTCGACGCCGTCCTTGAAGGCTTGGTTCGACGCGGCGGTGAACTGTTCGACGGTGTTCTTGACGGTTTCGGCGGCGGCCATGGGATCTCTCCTGGGGAGGAAGGCGGCGGGGCGAATGGGTCGAGCTGCAACTCGCCCATCTGCGCTTGGGACAACGGCGGTTTGCCATGTTGCAGTGCAGCAGTCAAGTATTTTGTGCAGCGCACCATAACCTAGGGTTACGCGCCGGGCCGCCCATCCAAGCTGCAGCATTGGAACCACGCGCTCATTTTTTTCGCCCCTGCGGCATGTTCGCTCACCACTTGTTTACTTTAGCGAAAGGGGCCGGCCATCATGCTAAGGACACGCGTGTGGCGGTGCGGAACCGCTCAGTTCAGATGACGGACGTCCATCATGTTCGCCAAGCTTACCTCCGCTCGTTCCGTTCTGGCCGCCGCCGGCCTGGCGTTGGCGACGCTGTTCAGCGCCGTCGCGCCGACGACAGCGTCGGCCGCCATACCCTATCTCCAGCTGAACGCTTCCGAGCCGAAGTACGCGGCGATCGTGATCGACGCCAATTCGGGCGAAGTCCTTTACGACAAAAGGG
>JAYRLX010000552.1:0-1930 GCA_041905125.1 Caulobacter sp.
CAGCGCGCGCGCGGTGGTCATGACTATCGCAGCACCCAATGCAGCCCGGGCAATATCGTCATCGCCGGGGTCAGCTACGCCATCCCGAAAGGCGGGGTGACGGCGGCCAACGCCAGCAGTCTCACGCCTGGAACGAGCAACGCCTGCGACAATCTCAGGCTCAACTACATCATCCCCAAGCAGACCAAGAACAACCTGCTGCTCAGCCTGCGCCAGGAAGTGTCGCCGAGCATCGAGCTGTTCGGCCTGGGCTATTATTCGCGGCGCACGGTGATGAACCGCAACGTCGTCACGGCCTCGCTGAGCGTGCCCAGCACCAATGCGTTCTATGTGCGCCCGCCGGGCGCGCCGGCGGGGACCTCCGAGACCGTCAACTACTCGTTCGCCGACGTGTTCGGCTACAACTACGTGCCCAGCGTCTCGTCGTCCTATGAGATGAGCGTCGGCGCCGAGATCCGCCTGCCCAAGAGCTGGAAGGCGAAGGTCACCGCCAGCTACGGGCGGTCGGACGACGTCAACAAGCAGCGCACCAACTACTACACCGCCGGCGGCGTCGCCGCCTTGGCGAGCAGCAATCCGGCCACGGCGCTGAACGTCTTTGGCGGGGCCACGAGCCCTGATGTCATCGCTCTGCTGAAGACAGGCTCATTCGTTATCCAGGGCCGCACCGGCCTGGAGTCGGTCACGGCCCAGGCCGATGGACCTCTGTTCGACTTGCCCGGCGGGACCGTGCGCCTGGCGGTCGGTGGCGAAACGCGCAACGAACTGCTGGTCACCAACCTGTTCAGCGGCACGACGCGAGCGCCCACGTCCGCCTATAGCCACGCCGACCGCGACGTGCGGGCGGTCTATGGCGAGCTGTTCGTGCCGCTGGTCGGGTCGGGCAACGCTCTGCCTCTGGTCCAGCAGCTGAACCTGTCGCTGGCGGGCCGGTACGAAGACTACAGCGATTTCGGCTCGACCTCGAACCCCAAGGTCGGCCTGACCTGGCAGCTGGTCGAGGGCCTGACGGTAAAGGGCAGCTACGGCAAGTCCTTCCGCGCCCCTAGCCTGGCGGAAAACAGCCCGATCGGCGGCGGCGCGGGTCTCTATGGCGACACCCTGCCGTGCGCTACGGGCACTTGCTATGGCATCGGCATCGCCGGCGGCAATGTCGACCTCAAGCCCGAGAAGGCGACGACCTGGTCGACCGGCGTTGACTGGAGACCGCCGGCCGCGCCTGACTTGCACGCCAGCCTCGGCTACTTCTCGGTCGACTATCGAAACCAGATCGTCGCCTTGCGGGGGACGTCAGGACTGCTGACGCTGCCCTATTACGCGCCTTACGTGACCTTCAATCCGACGCCGGCCCAGATCGCGGTCCTGCAGGCCAAGTACGTCACCAACACCGCGATCAATGTCAGCGCGGTGACCTACATCCAAGACGGCCGACGCCAGAACCTCGGCGCCAGCAAGATCGAGGGCCTGGACTTCGCGGCCGACTACGGCTGGGAAACCGATCTCGGTTCATTCGAGGCCAGCGTCACCGGCGAGTACTTCACCAAGTTCACCTTCTCGCCGGTCCCGGGCGTGACGCCGATCAGTGTGGTCGACAAGATCAACTACCCGCAAAGCCTGCGCGGGCGCTTCGCCCTCGATTGGGAGCGGAACGGTTGGACGGCGCACGGCGCGGTCAACTACGTCACCGGCTACGACAACAACACGGTCACGCCGGTGCAGCCGGTCGCCTCCTACACGACCGTCGATCTGCGCGTCGCCTATCGGATCGACGGCAAGGCCGGCCTCTTGAATCGGGTGACGATCGCGCTCGAGGCCCAGAACCTGTTCGACAAGAACCCGCCCTTCGTCGACATCAGCGGGGGCTATGACTCGCAATCGGCCAGTCCGATCGGTCGTCTGGTCGGCGTGAGCCTGACGAAGTCGTGGTGAT
>JAYRLX010000103.1:0-10711 GCA_041905125.1 Caulobacter sp.
CAGGTCAACGATCTTGGTTACGGAGTATGTGCGACCTGATCGCATTGCTTACGCTACCAAAAGCCGGACAAATAAAATGAAGATCTAGGAAAAGCCCGAGTCCAGGGATTCCGAACACCTTCGCCTGCGACATTTTGTCCAGACATCGCCCAGTTATAATGGAGTTAATACCTATATTATCTGATGTTCATCGAAGAGATGCAACGGCGCGCTCTTCGTATGAAGGCAATAGTCATGTTGAGGCTGCGCAATCTATCCATCATGGCGCGCCTGCGCCTGGTGGTGCTGTTTTCAGGTATTGGCCTGGCGATCGCGATCGGCGTCGGACTGCTGAACCTGTCCAACACGATGCACGACGACATCGCGCTCAAGACGCGCAGTCAGGTCGAGACGGCCGTGTCGGTCATCGACCACTATTACGCCGAGTCCCAAGCCGGACGCATGACCGAGGCCGAGGCCAAGGCGGCCGCGATCGGCGCCGTGAAGGCGATGCGCTACGGCGGACAGGAATATTTCTGGATCACCACGCTTGAGACCAAGATGGTGATGCACCCGATGAAGCCCGCGCTGGACGGCACGGACGTGTCCGAGAAGCGCGACCCGAAGGGCAAGGCGCTGTTTTCCGAAATGACCAAGGTCGCCAAGGCGAACGGCCGCGGCTTCGTGAACTACATGTGGCCCAAGCCCGGCCACGATCAGCCGCAGCCGAAGATCTCGTACGTGGCGCTGATGCCGGCCTGGGGCTGGATCGTCGGATCAGGCGTCTATGTGGACGACATCGACGACGCGATCGGGAAGGAGGCCCTGAAGCTGGCCGCCATCGGGCTCGTGCTCGTGCTGATCGTCGGCGCCGGGGCCGCCCTTCTGGGCCAGACGATCACCCGGCCCATCATGACCCTGACCCAGCGGATGAGCGGCCTGGCGGAGGGCGACAAGGACAGCCCCGTCCCCTTCGCCGACCTGGCCAATGAAACGGGCGAGATGGCCCGCGCCCTCGCCGTGTTCCGCCAGGCGGCGCTGGACCGCGACCGCCTTGAGGCCGAAACCGCGGCCATGCGCGACCAGGCGACCGCGGAAGCCCAGAAGCGGGCGGAAGCCGAACGCGCGGCGGCCGAGGTCCAGCGCCGAGTGGTCGCCGACGTGACCGCCGTCGCGGCGCGGCTGGCCGCGGGCGATCTGACCGTGCGCCTGGCGCAGGACTTCCCCGTCGACTACACGGAGCTGCGCGAGAACCTGAACGCGGCGCTGGCGCAGCTGGCCTCGGCGATGAAGGCCGTGCGCGACAACGCCCTGGGCATTCAGCACGGCGCCGACGACATCGCCTCGGCTTCCGACAACCTGTCGCGCCGCACCGAGCAGCAGGCCGCCACCCTCGAGGAGACCACCGCCGCCCTGGGCGAGCTGACCAACACCGTCCAACGCTCGGCCACGGGCGCCCGCCAGGCGCGGGCCGCGGTCGCCGTCGCTCAGGAGCAAGCCCAGCACAGCGGCGCGGTCGCCGACAAGGCCGTGGCCGCCATGGGCCAGATCGAGGACTCCTCGCAGCAGATCACCAATATCATCAGCGTCATCGACGAGATCGCCTTCCAGACTAACCTCCTGGCCCTGAACGCCGGGGTCGAGGCCGCCCGCGCCGGCGAGAGCGGTAAGGGCTTCGCCGTCGTCGCCCAGGAAGTGCGGGCCCTGGCCCAGCGCTCGGCCGAGGCGGCCAAGGAGATCAAGGTCCTGATCAGCGCGTCGTCGCAGCAGATCGACGAAGGCGTCACGCTGGTGCGCGAGATGGGCGACGCCATGCAGGGCATCGTCGGCAAGGTGGACGAGATCGACGGCCTCATGGGCGGCATCGCCAGCCTGGCCGCGGATCAGTCGGAAGGCCTGGGGCAGATCAACATCGCCATGTCGCAGATCGACCAGAACACGCAGCAGAACGCCGCCATGGTCGAAGAGGCGACCGCCGCGGTCCACTCGCTGAAGAACGAGACCAACCAGTTGGCGCGGCTGGTCGGTCAGTTCGAGGTCGGCTCCGGATCGCATGGCGCCGAAGACGCGGCGCCCTTGCGCGCCAGAGCCTGAGACGACGCCGCGGCCGCTGTCCGCCGCGACTCAGATCACCGCGCGCGAGCGTTCCCCGACTTCGCTGGACAGCGCCCCGGCCACGATTTCGAGGCCCTGGCGAAGGACCTGACGGTCAGGCGCGGCGCCCAGACAGACCCGGACGCCGGTGACGAGACCAGGCTCGACGATCGGCGCGTCAGGCGGCGTGACCTCCGCGCCGCCGCGCAGGGCGCGGCCCGCCAGACGCTCGGCCTCCAGCTCGCTCATCGGCAGCCAGACGTGCGGCGCGCAGTCCGATCGCGGCGGCTCGATCGCGCCCCCTAGGATGTCGCGGGCCAAGGCCAGGCGCGCGGCGGCCTCCTCGCGGACCTCCGCGACGATCTGGTCGGCCGCGCCATCCTCGATCCACTGGGTCGCCACCAGGCCGCCGAAGCCGGAGGGCGCGTAGGTCAGGGCGCGCACCGCGTCCAGCACGCGCTCGAAGGCCGCCGGGGTCGGCGCAACGAGGAAGCCCGCCCGCAGGCCGGGCCCCAGCGTCTTCGACACGCCCGAGACATGGAACGTCCGCTCTGGCGCCAGCAGGGCCAGGGGCGGCGGCGCGTCGGGCGCATAGGCGCCGTAGATGTCGTCCTCGATGATCGTCAGGTCCAGGCGGCGGGCCAGAGACGCGATCGCTTCGCGCCGCGATACGCTCATGATCCGGCCTGTCGGGTTCTGCAGGGTCGGGATGACGGACAGCACGCGCGCGCCGGTCGCCTTCGCGGCCGCCTCCAGCGCGTCGGGGCGCAGCCCCTCCTCGTCCAGGGCCACGCCCTTCAGGCGCAGGCCCATGTGAGCCGCCAGCGCCTTGACGCCGTTATAGGTCGAGGCCTCGCACAGCACGGTGTCGCCGGCCCGGGCGACCGCGCCCATGGCCAGGGCCAGGCTCTGCTGGGCGCCATTGCAGCAGACCAGCCGCGACCAGTCCGCGCCGTCGTAGCCGCCGAATCTCGTCAGCCATAGCGCCCCCGCCCGCCGCTGGCCTTCGTGTCCGGCGGCCGGGGCGTAGGCCAGATGCTCCAGCAGGTCCGGCCGGCGGCGCAGCCGGGCCAAGGCCTCGGCGATCCGGCTGGCGGCAGGACCCGACGGCGCGATGTTCTGGGCGAGGTTGATCGGCCCTTCGCGGACCGGCGCGCGGTGATCGGCGGGAGCGTTGACGAAACTGCCGCGGCCGACATGGGCGCTGACCAGACCCGCCTTCTCGGCTTCGACATAGGCGCGGGTGACGGTGCCCAGGCCGATCCCCAGGCGATAGGCCAGGTCCCTCTGGGGCGGCAGCCGCGCGCCAGCCGCCAGGGCGCCGGCGGCGACATCAGCCCGCAGCGCCGCGACCAGCCGCTCGTAAAGCGGCCCGTCGCCTTCGGGAATGGTGGGGGTCCAGGACGGCGCCAAGACGATCTCCAGCTTTGTCACGGTGACAATATGCAGTTTGACTCACGATACAATGGAAATCATCACGATGACATTCCGATCTCGCCAACCGAGACAAAGAGGCCGTGATGACCCCCGAACTGCTGCTCGCCTACGTCCTGTTCTGCTTCGCCACGGCGGGCACGCCGGGTCCGAACAACATGATGCTGCTGGCCTCCGGCGCGAATTTCGGCTTCCGCCGCACCGTGCTGCACATCCTGGGCATCAGCTGCGGCCTGGGGTTCATGGTGCTGTGCATGGGCTTTGGACTGGGGAGCGTCTTCAGGACCTTCCCCGTGCTGCATGAGATCCTGCGCTGGGTGGGGGCAGGCTACATGCTGTGGCTGGCCTGGAAGATCGGGACCTCGGACAAGGTCAGCGACCGCCAGGCCGCCAGCCGCCCCATGACCTTCCTGCAGGCGGCCGCATTCCAGTGGGTCAATCCCAAGGCCTGGGCGATGGCTCTGGGCGCGGTGACGACCTATGCGCCGGAGGGCGGCTCGTGGACGATCGTGCCGCTGCTGGCGGGGACCTTCATGCTGGTCGGCGCGCCGTGTAGCGCCGCCTGGGCGGGCTTTGGCCGAGGGCTGCGACCGTTCCTGGATCGGCCAGCGATCCTGCGGACCTTCAACGTGACCATGGCCGTGCTGCTGGTCGCCTCGCTGCTGCCCATGATCTTCGACCACGGCCAGCCGTCGATGCTGGATGCGCGCGATCTCGCCATCCAGGCGCAGCCGATCGTCGTGACGCCCTGGCGCGGCTGAGCAATCGACAAAGAAAAAGGGCCGGCCCCTTTCGGAGCCGGCCCCTGCTGGAAGACCCGAAGGTCAGCCAGTCTTAGTAGGTGAAGCGCACGCCCATCTTGAACGTCCGGCCAATGGCGCCGGCGTAGTGGAACGTGGTCAGGAAGTTCGGGTTCGACGAGTACGAACCAGCCGCCAGCGGCGACTTCTGGTCGAACACGTTGCCGACGTTGCCGTAGATCTGGACGGAGTCGTTGATCTGGGCCGTGGCGTTCATGTCAGTGTAGATGAACTTCTTGATGTGGCAGAACTTCGGCGCGATCGTCTGGTTGTTGTTGGCGTAGGTGTTGCCAGCAACGCAGTCGGTCGTGCCGTAGTCGTCAGCCGCGACTTGCTTGATCTTGTTGACGAAGTAGGTCGTCGCCGAGATCGTGTAACGGCCGAACGCCAGGGTGTTCTGCCAGTTGCCGCGCCAGTCTGGCGTACCGTTGCCCGAGGACAGCTCGTACGGACCCAGGGTCCCGGCGTACTTCTGCACCTTACCATCGGCGGTGTGCAGGTCGTACTTCAGGACGTGGGTGACTTCGACGCGGCTGGTCCACTTCACGTCATCCCAGACGTTGATGTTGGCCTGAGCCGAGAAGTCGACACCCGAGGTCGTCGAGTAGTTGGCGTTCTC
Organism: Caulobacter sp.; assembly: GCA_041905125.1. Classification (GTDB taxonomy): domain Bacteria; phylum Pseudomonadota; class Alphaproteobacteria; order Caulobacterales; family Caulobacteraceae; genus Caulobacter. The sequence continues at coordinate 4,927 of JAYRLX010000103.1, forward strand.
GAACGGCGCGTTGATGATCAGGACGCGCGGCAGAGCGTTCGGGAACAGCGGGTCCGGCACGTCGACGACGTTACAGGAGTAACCCGGGCCAACGGCGGCCACCAGGGCGCAGCCTTCGGCTTGGGTCGCGCCCTTGAAGTAGGCGCCCTTGGCCTCGGCGACCTTCGAGCCGCTGACGATCAGGTTGTTCTTCTTGACGTTGTAGTAGTCGACCGTCATCGACAGCCAACGGGTCGGCTGCACGATGGTGCCCAGCGTGAAGCTGCGCGAGGTTTCCGGCTTCAGGTTCGGGTTACCGACCAGGCCCGAGCCCAGCGAGTACGACAGGGCGTACGGGTTGGTGTTGCCACCGTGGGCGGTGACGAACGAGGTCGGCGGCACGTAGGTCGCGAAACCGGCGTACTGCGAACGCGGACCCGATTCCGCGAAGGTCGGGGCGCGGAAGCCTTCCGAGTACGTACCGCGGAAAGCCAGTTGCTTCATCGGCGTGTACTTCGCGCCGATCTTCGGCGAGAAGTGGCTGAAGCCTTCCGAGTAGTCGTCGTAACGACCCGACAGGTTGACTTCCAGGTCGCTGGTGATCGGCGCCTGGACTTCGAAGAACGCGGCCTTGACCGTGTGCTTACCGAAGGCCGACGAGGTCGTCAGGTTGTAGGTGTCCAGACGGGCGTTCTGGTTGTTGTTCTCCAGAACTTCCTTACGGATCTGACCGCCGACGGCCAGCATCATGTCACCAGCCGGCAGGGTCCACAGCTTGTGGGTGACCGAGCCGTCCAGCGACATCATCGACGAGTGCGAGTTCGTCACGACGTCCGGCGAGATCGCGTTGCGAACGGCGGCGGTGTTCTTCGACGGATCGACGAAGTTGTACGAGCCGGTGTTGATCGCGTTGATCAGGCCGTTGATGTTCAGGTAGCCGCGCTGACGGATGCGCAGGTTGTCACGGGCGCCGACGGCGTCGACTTGCCAGTTCCAACCGTCGCCGAACTCGCCCTTCAGACCGGCGGTGCCGCGGATGACTTCGTTGACGCGGTTGCTGCCGGCGGGGATGTCGCCGAACAGGTAGTACAGACGCGCCGCGCCGTTCGACGGGTCGTTGGCGTAGGCGGCGGCGTACGGGTTGTTCGGGTTCAGCGTGCGGCCCGCCGTGGTGGTGGCGGCGCAGTTGACGCCCGTCGGGCAGACCCAGACCGGCAGGGTGATCTGCAGGGCCGAGAGGGCCGGAGCAGCGCCGAAGGGCTGGGTGTTCTGGACGCCGCGCGGGGCGTTCTTGATGTCGACTTCGTTGCTCGAGTAGCTGCCCGTGATGTACGACTCGATGTTGTCGCTCAGGCGCATGCTCAGGCGGCCGTTGAAGGCGTAGCGCTTTTGCAGCGGCTGGATCTGGTTGTAGCTGTCGACCAGGTTCCACTTACAGCCCGTGCCGTTCACGTTGGCGCTGGTCTGGGTGAAGGTGCCGTTGGCGCAGTTCAGGTTCAGCGAGGTGTAGACCTTCGCCGGATCCAGGACCGTACCCGTGCCCGTGCGCGGATCGTTCAGGTCGCGGACGCTGGTGCGATAGACGATCGCGTTCGGCGTCGAAACGGCCATGTTGTTGTCGGCCGAGTTGTTGTCCAGGCCGCCGATCGAGGTCAGGTCGCGGTTGTTGAACGGGAAGCCGCGGCTGTGCGTCGTGACGCGGCCGTCCTTCTGGTACTCGCCGTTGATGTAGAAGTTCCAGCCGTTCTCCTGGTAGTCGCCGTAGCCCAGGGTGATGTCGGCGCGGCGGTGCTCGGCGTCGCCGCGGTCGCTTTCGCCGGCTTCCAGGCTGCCGGCGACGCCGACGAAGGTCTTCTTCAGCTTCAGGTTCACGACGCCGCCGATGGCGTCAGCGCCGTACGACGACGAGGCGCCGTCCTTCAGCACTTCGATCCGGTCGATCAGGCTGAACGGAATGGTGTTCAGGTCGACGTAGGCGTTGTGGCCGTCGTCGTTGATCGGGAAGTTGGTCGAGCGCAGGCCGTCGACCAGCACCAGGGTCGAAGACACGCCCAGGCCGCGCAGCGACACGGCCGAACCGCCGGCCGAGAAGCCGCTCTGGAAGCCGGTGCCGATCGAGCCGGCGCCGTCGGCCGAGATCGAACGGATGGCGTCCGAGGCCGTGGTGATGCCCGCGCGCTGCAGGGTTTCGGTGGTCAGCACGGTGACCGGCGACGGGGTCTCGGTGTCGGTGCGACGGAACAGCGAACCGGTGACGACGATTTCCTCGACCTGCGTCTGGTCGGAAGCCGGGGCGGTTTGCGCGGCGGCTTGACCGGCGAACGCCGAAACGGCGGCGGTGCAGATCATCGAGGACGCTAGCAAGCGCCCTCTGACGGAGCTCATTTTCATTTTAGGACTCCCCTAAATATAACGGCGTGCGCCGAAAAGAAGCGCACCCCGAACCCCTCTCGAGTTCGAAGTCAGGGAGCTACGAAGCCATTCCGTGTCAGGTCAACGAACATTGCTGTCACATAATAGACTCCGAAACGACTGTCGCATTAAAGCCACATCATTACATCGATGTAACGCTGTTACTTTTATGAATTATTCCAATATTTTTAAATGGTGCTGAAGGTTATCCGACCCGCTAAGCTTCAACCACTTTCCGTCAATCGATAAGGCGTAAGCGAAATACAGAATGTACATTTAAAACTAAACACGGATGCTCACAAATTAAGCTTTCATAGATCTAGCTCGATAGCGGAAAATTTCCCGCACGACGCCGATATGCAGGGATCATATCTCAAGCGGACTGGAGCCGAGGGCACGCTTCGGCTCGCAATATACGATCCGCCGGCAAGACCCGCCGGAGGCGCTTGGAGCCCCTCACCGAGGCGGTTTGCATTCGGCCTGTTAAGCGCTATATGTGACGTGTCAGTTATGCTCAGTTTCAGCATAACCCCGACGTCGGAGCGACGAGAAACGACGCCCGGCGTTTTTTGAGGCCCTGGAAATGCTCACTTTGAGCATAACGGAGGATCAGATGGCCGACGGGTTCGCCGCCCCCCACGTGTTCAAGGGGGAGTTCACCGCCGAGATCGAAGCGCAGACCGCGCCGATCTGGGATAAGGTCAAGCACCACGTCACGCCTCTGGAGTGGCGGACGCAGGCGCCGCTGATCGTCGAGATCAACCGCCTCAAGCGCGAGAAGAACGCCGCGATCCTGGCCCACAACTACATGACGCCGGACATCTTCCACGGCGTGGGCGACTTCGTGGGCGACAGCCTGGCCCTGGCCAAGGAAGCCGCCAAGAGCGACGCCCAGATCATCGTCCAGGCCGGCGTGCACTTCATGGCCGAGACCAGCAAGGTTCTGTCGCCGCAGAAGAAGATCCTCATCCCGGACCTGAAGGCCGGCTGCTCGCTCGCCAGCTCGATCACCGGCGCCGACGTGCGGCTGATCAAGCAGCGCTATCCGGGCGTGCCCGTCGTCACCTACGTCAACACCACGGCCGACGTGAAGGCCGAGACCGACATCTGCTGCACCAGCGCCAACGCCGTGCAGGTGGTCGAGTGGGCCGCCAAGGAATGGGGGACCGACAAGGTCATCCTGATCCCCGACGAGTTCCTGGCCCGCAACGTCGCCCGCCAGACCGACGTCAAGATCATCGCCTGGGCCGGTCACTGCGAGGTGCACAAGCGCTTCACCGCCCAGGACATCGCCGACATGCGCGCGGCCTGGCCGGGCGCGGAAGTCCTGGCCCACCCCGAATGCCCGGCCGAGATCCTGGAAGCCGCCGATTTCGCCGGCTCGACCGCGGCGATGAATGACTATGTGGCGGCCAAGAAGCCGGCCCAGGTGGTGCTGATCACCGAGTGCTCGATGGCCAGCAACGTCCAGGCCGAAAGCCCCGCGACCCAGTTCATCGGCCCCTGCAACATGTGCCCGCACATGAAGCGGATCACGCTGCAGAACATCTACGACTCGCTGGTCAACGAGCAGTTCGAGGTGACGGTCGACGCCGACATCCTCGACCGCGCCCGCCTGGCCGTGCAGCGGATGATCGATCTGCCGCCGCCGGTCGTTCCCGCCCGGTACGACCTGGTGAAAGCGCGGCATCACGTGGATGTCGAGCTGATCTAGGTCTGCTTTCCCTCCCCTCTCCCCAGGGAGCGCTACAGTGATCCAACGCGTGAACTTCGACGGTCCCGTCATCCTCGGCGCCGGCTTGGCCGGCCTCTCGGCGGCGCTCGCGGCCAAGACGGCGCTTGTCCTTTCGCCGACGCCGCTGGCGACCGGCTGCTCCAGCGCCTGGGCCCAAGGCGGCATGGCCGCCGCTCTTTCGGGCGAGGACACCCCGGCCCTGCACGCCGCCGACACCCTCGCCGCCGGCGCGGGTCTCTGCGACCCGCAAGCCGTCGACCTGCTGACCCGCGAAGGTCCCCAGGCCGTTCGCGACCTCGCCGCCCTGGGCGCGCCGTTCGACCGTAAGCCTGACAACGGCTTCGTGCTGAGCCTCGAGGCCGCCCACTCCAAGGCGCGCGTCGCCCGCGTCGGCGGCGACGGCGCCGGGGCGGCGATCATGGCCGCCGTGATCGCCGCGGTTCGCGCCACGCCGACCATTGAGATCCGCGAGAACGCCCGCGCCCGCCGGCTTCTTCAGGACCCGACGGGCCGCGTGATCGGCGTGCTCGCCGAGATCGACGGCGCCCTGGTCGAGATCCGGTCGACGGCCGTGATCCTGGCGACCGGCGGCGTCGGCGGCCTCTACGCGGTGACCACCACGCCCGCGCAGGTGCGCGGCGAAGGCCTGGGCCTAGCCGGCCTGGCCGGCGCGGCGATCGCCGATCCCGAGTTCGTGCAGTTCCACCCCACGGCGATCGACATTGGCCGCGACCCGGCGCCCTTGGCCACCGAGGCCCTGCGCGGCGAAGGCGCGATCCTCAGAAACACCGACGGTCGCGCCTTCATGGCCGACTACCACCCGGCCAAGGAGCTGGCGCCGCGCGACGTCGTCGCCCGCGCCATCCATGCCGAGCGCGCCGCCGGCCGCGGCGCGTTCCTGGACGCGACCCAGGCCGTGGGCGAGCACTTCCCGCACGAGTTCCCGGCCGTGTTCGAGGCTTGCCGGAGCGCTGGGATCGATCCGCGCCGCGAGATGATCCCCGTCGTGCCGGCCGTGCACTACCACATGGGCGGGATCGCCACGGACCTCGACGGCCGCGCCAGCCTGCCCGGCCTCTACGCCGCCGGCGAGTGCGCCTCGACCGGCGTGCAAGGCGCCAACCGCCTGGCCTCCAACAGCCTCTTGGAAGCGGCCGTGTTCGGCGCCCGCGCTGGCCGCTCGGCGGCGGCGGAAACGGCGCGCGGCGGCGAGCCGGTCAGCCTCGAGCCCCTGCCCGACCTGCCCGACGCGGCCCTGCAGACCCTGCGCAAGGCCATGAGCCGCGACGCCGGCGTGATCCGCGACGCCGCCGGCCTGACGCGCCTGCTGGAGCAGATCGAGGCGCTGGAGCCCGCCTACGGCCCCTGCCCCACGGTCGTCGCCGCGCGCCTGATCGTCGAGGCGGCCCTGGCGCGCCAGGAAAGCCGGGGCGGCCACTACCGTTCGGACTTCCCGGCGACGGCCGAACCCGTCCGCACCTTCCTGACCCTGGAGAGCGCGGACGCCGCCGTCCGCTACGCCGCCGAATGACCATCCTGCCCCTGGACGACATCCTCGTCCGCCCGATCATCGACCACGCCCTGGCCGAGGACCTGGGCCGCGCCGGCGACATCACCGGCCAGGCCTGCATCGATCCGGACGCGCGCCTGTCGGTGGTC
>JAYRLX010000553.1:0-1918 GCA_041905125.1 Caulobacter sp.
GACGAAGGTCGGGTTGTTCGCCAGAGCCGCCGGGAAGACCGTCTCCAGCGCCAGGAACGCCGCGACGTCAGCCTTGGCTTCGCCGGTCGCGGCGACGCCCAGCGCGGTCAGCTTCTCGGCCAGGGGATCGGTGATCGCCTCGCCGGCCTTGGCGCGGAGGGCGATGAACCGCATCCAGGCCGCCAGTGGGATAGCCAGGCGGTCGATCGAGCGGCCGGCGTCCAGCGTCTCGGTCAGCGTGCCGAGGATGCGGAAGGGCAGCTTCTGCGAGCCGTCCCAGGCGATCTGCGACAGGTAGTGGCGAATCTCGGGATTGCGGAAGCGCGCCAGGATGGCGTCGGCGTATTGCGCCAGATCCAGGCCGCGCGGCGCGGTCAGGGTCGGGATGATGTCCTTGACCATCATGTCGCGCGCCAGGGCTTCCAACGCGGAATCGCTGACCGCCTCGAACACCGTCTCATGCCCACGCAGGATACCGGCATAGGCGAGGGTGGAGTGCACGCCGTTCAGCAGGCGCAGCTTGGCGCGCTCGAAGCCGCGGACGTCGTCGGTCAGGATGACGCCGACGCTGGCGAGGTCTGGGGCGTCCGACGGAAGAACGTCCTCGACCACCCATTGGGTGAAGGCCTCGCGCTGGATCGGCCATGCGTCTTCAAGGCCGGTCGCGGCCAAGGCGCGGGCGCGCAGGGCGTCGTCGGTGGCCGGCGTGATGCTGTCGACCATGGTGCGCGGGAAGCTGCCCTCGCGCTCGATCCAGGCGGCGAGCTCGGCGTCCAGCTTGGCGGCGAACGCGACCACCGCCGCCTTCAGGCGCCAGCCGTTGTCGGCGAGGTTGTCGCAGGCGATCACGGCATAGGGCGCGAGGCCCGCCGCGTGGCGGCGGCGCAGGCCTTCGACGATGTAGCCTACGGCGCTCTTCGGCTCGCGCGGGTTGGCCAGGTCGTGGACGATGTCGGGGTGGCTCTCGTCGAGCCCGCCCTCGGCCGACAGGGTGTAACCCTTTTCCGTCACGGTCAGGGTGACCATGCGGGTGGTCGGCGCGGCGAGGCGGGCGAAGACCGACGGCGGATCCTCCGGCGCGACCAGCACCTCCTGGATGGAGCCGATCACCCGGAAGGTCGTCTCGGCGTCCAGCTGGGCCAGGGTGTAGAGGCCGTCCTGCGGCTCCAGGGCGTCGCGGACGCCGGGGCTCTTCAGCGAGACGGCGCAGATTCCCCAGCGCGGGTCCCTGGCGAGCAACTGGTCGAAATAGAAGGCCTGGTGAGCGCGATGGAAAGCGCCAGGACCAAAGTGAACGACGCCGATCTGGACCTTGTCGCGGTCGTAGGCGGGCAGGGCGACGCCCGGGATCGCGCCGGGATAGCTGGTGGCGCTCAGACGCAGGGCGGAAGGGGTCTCGGAGGAAGCGGTCAAGGGAAGCGCCTAGAGATCGAAGGAACGTTCAGGCCGCCTACATGCTGTAGTCTGGCCTCGGTGACAATTGGCTTGACCAATTCTAGAGGGTCACGCCGGACTTCCAGATGGCGATCTCGCGCTCGCCATTCAGCTCTGCCTTGGTCGGTTTGCCAGAGGCGGTTTCGACCACGAGGTCCATCAGGGCGTTGGCCGCATCGTCCATTGAGACGCCCGCCAGCACCTGGCCGGCGTCGAAGTCGATCCAGCCCGGCTTGCGCTGGGCGAGGCCTGAGTTCGAGGCGATCTTGAGCGTCGGGGCGGGGAAGCCCAGCGGCGTGCCGCGTCCGGTCGTGAACAGGATCACCGTGGCGCCCGCCGCCGTCAGGGCTGTCGACGACACCGCGTCGTTGCCGGGCGCTTCGAGCAGGGTCAGGCCGTGTGGTCCGACCCGCTCGCCATAGCGCAGCACCTCGACCAGCGGCGCGCGTCCGCCCTTCTGCACCGCGCCGAGAGATTTCTCCTC
>JAYRLX010000554.1:0-1908 GCA_041905125.1 Caulobacter sp.
GGGCGCGCCCAGCATGAGAATCGCCGCGACAAAGCTCAGCACCGCCGCGGTGGACACGAGGCTCGTCGCAAAGGTCGAAACCGCCTGGTTCAGGGCGGGGGCGCAGGCCCACAGGACCATGGCCAAGATCACCGCGCCAACGGCCCCCATCGCCAACCGAGCCAGGAAGGCCTGCCGCTGGGCGCGCTTCATCACTTCGAGCGTGAAGAGATCCGCGCGACTTTGCTTGGGCGTCTCGCCCAGGAAGGCCGACAGTTGATCATCCAGGCTCATGACGCGCCTCCCAGAACCGACAGCAGCCGCTCGCGGCCACGCGTAACATGCGATTTGACCGTGCCGAGGGGAAGCCCCAGCGCTTCGGCCGCCTCCGCGTGCGACCAGCCTTGCCCCAGGCAGAGGGTGACACAGGCCCGCTGGTCCTCGGGCAAGGTCGCTAGCGCCGCCTCAAGCGCCAGGCGGTCCTCGGCCGCCACGTCAGCGGCGGCCTCGAGTTCCTGTTCGCCCCGCCAGGCCTCGTCCCGCGCGGCCGCGCGCCGGGCGCCGCGCCGTTGGGACAGGGCCTTCTTCCAAGCGACGCCGTAAAGCCAGGCCCGGAAGCCGTCGTCGGCGCGCAGCTTGTGCAACCCCGCCCACGCGGCCACGAAGGCCTCCTGGGCGATGTCGTCGGCGTCGATCCAACCGCTCTTGCGCAGAAAGCCGCGTAGAGGTCGTTCATGGATCGCCACCAGACGGGCGAAGGCGGCCTGGGACCCCGCGCGCGCCTGCTTGACGAGCGCGGCGTCCATCAGACGGTCGGACCGTTCCGATCCAGCAGGACCTGGACCAGGGTGGCCGCGCAAATCGAGCCGAGCACGAACGCCACGATCGTGAAAGCCTCTCCGGCGCCGTAGATGTTGCTCACGGCGGCGAAGGCGAAGCCGCTGCTGAGCAGACCAAACAGCACCACGCGATACCAGCTGCGCTCGCGCCGCCGGCGATAACGGAAACCAGCACGGTCGACGTCGTCATCGTCGCAACGGCGCCATGGCCCATTCAGCTTGGCGAGCAGCTCGGGCGGCGGCTCACGGCCGGCGGCGGCGTAGGTCTTGATCAGGTCCAGCATCTCCTGGTTGGCCCGATAGTCGAGCCAGTTCCTCCAGGCGCCGAACGCGAAGCCGGCCAGCGGGAAGAGCAGCCACCAGAACTGCTGGAAAAGCTCCAAGAACATTGTCGCCTCCGTCTAGCGGTGCAGCTGCGCCAGCAGCGCGGCCGAAGGCTCCTGGCCCTTGGCGGCCAGATCACGGAGCACATCGATCACCTCGCGGCGAGCGCGGTAGTTGAGCCAGGCGCGAAAGGCGCCCAAGGCCATGAAGCTCATGGGGAACATGAGCCACCAGAAGTCGCGGAACAGGTCGTAGGCCATCGCCTTTATCCCTTCGATCGCAGCGCGTTCATCCGCGCTTTCGAAGGTTAGTCGCCGCCGCCCCGCGCTTCGGATGCGGCCACGAACGAAATAATTTCGGACATCGAATTGAACGACACCGTCGGACGGTGCTCGGCCAGGATCGAAGGCTTGGCATAGCCCCAGCCAACCGCGCCGCAGTCCAGGCCCACGGCCCGGGCGGCCTCGATATCCCGCGTCTCGTCGCCGATGCAGATCACCTTGTCGCGCGAGACGCCGCGCGCCGTGACCTGCTTGAACTTCCGGGCCTTGCCGAACAGCGAAGCGCCGCAGGAATAGAGGCTGATCAGCTCGGAGAGTTCAGGCCCCAGCACCCGGCGGATCACTTGCTCGCTATTGGAGCTGACAACCGCGATCTTGACGCCGGCGCCGTGCAGGGCGCGCAGCATCTTGGCGGTTTCCGGAAACAGCGGGATCGTGTGGGCGTCGGCGGCCATCAGCTTCTTGCCGGCGCGCGCGATCAGCGG
>JAYRLX010000104.1:0-6025 GCA_041905125.1 Caulobacter sp.
TTCATGCGCTCGCCGATGGCCTCGAGGTCTTCGTCGCCCTTCTTGGCTTGGGCGAAGAAGCCGCCGGGCTGCTCTTCCTCCTTAACATGGTGCTTGATGTACTCGCCCAGCACCTTGACCTTGGCGTCGTAGAACTCCTGGCCAGGCTTCATCGCCTCGATCTCGGCGATCAGCTTCTTGGCGCCGTCATGCTCGACATAGGCTTCGTCGATCAGGTCGTCTTCGACCTCACCGCGGCTCTCCGGATAGAGGATTTCCTCTTCGATCTGGGTGTGGACCTTCAGGGCCAGGGCGATCTCGTTGAACAGCGCCAGCTTCTCGCTGTCGCTCTCCAGCTGTTCGTATTCGTCGAACATCTTCTCCACTTCGCGGTGGTCCTGCTTCAGCAGGCGGATGGCCAGCGGGTCACGGCGGCCGGTGCGGCGGGTGGCCTTGCGGGGCTTGGCGGTCTTGGCTTTGGTGGACGAGCTCTTGGTGGCGGCGGCCATGGAATTCTCCCTCGATATCCCCGACCGCCAACCAACACCCAAGCAGCGCTTGTCGTTCCGGATCGCCGGATCTTGGGCCTCTAACCGCCGGCGGACCTGGCCAGCACCGCGTCCAGTTCGGCCGCCAGCGCCTCGATCCGATACGGCTTGACCAGCACCCGCCGCCCCTCCTTGCTGGCGGCGGCCGCGGCGGCGCTATAGCCCGTGGTCAGCAGCACCGGCAGGTCGGGCCGCAGCCGGGAAATGTCGCGCGCCAGATCAAGTCCGCCGATGTCGCCGGGCATGACCATGTCACTGAACACCAGCTGGAAGCGCGGATCGGCGCGCAAAGCGTCCAGAGCGCTGCTCCCGTCCGCGACCCGCTTCACCTCATAGCCCAGCTCGCGCAGCATCTCCTCGACCAGATGCGCGACGCTGTCGTCGTCCTCGACCAGCAGCACGCGCTGGCGGTCGCTGCCGGCGGGCGGCGGCCTGACCGTCAGCGGCTCGGGCGTCAGCAGCGCTTTCGTCGAGCGCGGGATGCGCAGCCAGATCGTGGTGCCCTGGCCCAGCACGCTGTCCACGCCCACCTCGCCGCCCGAGGCGCGGGCGAAGCCGTAAACCTGGGACAGGCCCAGCCCCGTGCCCTTGCCGACCGCCTTGGTGGTGAAGAAGGGCTCGAACAGGCGGCTGATCATGTCGGGCGCGACGCCGACGCCGGTGTCGCGGATCGACAGGCGAACCATGTCACCCGCGCCGTCCGCACGCCCGGAGGGCTCGTTGCGGGCCTCGATGGTGATCGTGCCGCCATCGGGCATGGCGTCGCGCGCGTTGATGGCGATGTTCAGCACCGCCACCTCCATCTGCGAGGCGTCGACCTCGACCCGCCACAGGTCCGGCGGCAGCTGCATCCGCACCGTGACGTCCTCGCGCAGCGAGCGGTCCAGGATCGCCAGCATGCCCGACAGCCGCTGCCCAATGTCGATGACCTCGGGCTTCAGCGGCGATCGCCGCGAGAAGGCCAGCAGTTGCTGGGTCAGGCTGGCCCCGCGATCGATCGCCTGGCGGATGCCGTCGCGCAGCCGCTCCCGGCGCGCCGGATCGGACGTCCGCTCGAGCAGATCCAGGCCGCTGGAGGCGACCATCAAAAGATTGTTGAAGTCGTGCGCCACGCCGCCGGTCAGCTGGCCCATGGCTTCCATCTTCTGCGATTGGCGCAGGGCGTCCTCGGCCTTCTCGCGCTCGCGGATCTCGGCCTTGAGCTTGCGATAAGCTTCGGCCTCGCGAGCGCTGGCGGCGCCCAGTACGGCGACCAGCAGCGCGGCCATGACAATCAGCAGGGCGAAGCCGGCGTAGCGCATCATGCGGCGCGGGGGCGACTCCAGCACCGTGCGCAGGTAGACAGACCCCAGCACGGTGTCGCCCTCGGTCACCGGCGCCGTCAGCACACGCCGCGGCCCGACGATCCGCGGCGGGCCCAGCACGTTCGGCGCCGGCGGCGGCGCGCCCGACCGCGTGTAGCCGGCGGCAAGCGCGCCTTGCATGTCATAGGCCCCGACGGCCTCGACGTCGGGATTGGAACTCTGGGCGCCGACATATTCGCGAGCGGCCGAGCGATCGTCGAAAGCCAAGGGCGCGGCCATGCTGCCGGCCAGAATGCGCAGCTGCACTTCGGCCTGGCGAAGCTTCTCCTGCTGGCCGAGGTGCTCGTTGTAGACGGCCATGGCGAAGGCGGCGACGACGATGGCGACGGCCAGGGTCACCGCCATCCAGACGGTCAGAGCCGGTCGCCATGGCCGGCGCGGAGCCGTCGCAGCCTCGCTCATCGCTCGCCGGTCCCGCGCGTGACGGACAGGGAGAGCAGCTTGGAGCTGGCCGTCAGCCCTTCCGCCTGGGCGGCGTCGCCACGGATCTCAAAGCGCACCCGGCTCTCGAGCGTCACGAACTGGATCATGGCGCCTGGGGCGTCGAGGCCTTCGTCGGCCACGGTCAGCACCGGGCGTCCCGCGACGGCCGCGATCATCTCGCGAGGCGTCTGGCTTCGGGATGGCGACACGAACAGCACATGGCAGTCCGCGCCCTTGGCCACGACCGGAAGGCGCATCACCGTCATTTCGTGGTCGCCCACGCGCGCATTCTGGGCAAGGCGGTCGATAAGCGGGCCAAACGGATCCACGCCGCCGATACACAGCCGAAAAGGACTGGAGGACGTCTCGAACGCCGAGTCGGGCCAGGCGACGAAGGCTGGGAACTTCACCAGGTGGCTGGCCTTCACAGGGTAGCCGCCGTGATGAAGGGCGTGGCGACGGTCATGCGCCTCGCGCGCGCCCTCCTGGGCCGAGGCCACGCCGCCCTGCAGGCAAAGGAGAAGCGCCGCCGCGGCCAAGAGCCGGCGCGGCTTGGAAGCCCCTCCCCGCATCGCCTGCGGGCCGCTGGGCGGAACGCCCAAAACCATGCGCCAGTCCCCTCCGCGCTTCGCCGATCGACTTGATAGCCCGAAGCATGAACGGCTTCACCGTCGATCCTGTTCGAGCCGAGCCAAGACCGACCACGAATGATCGGCCCGAACCTGCCAAGCTCCAAGCCTAGCCGTTCGATCCCATTCCCGTGACATTTTGGAGGCCAAGCGGCGCCGTGAGCCGAAAAAGCAAAAAGCCCGGGCGAACCCGGGCTTTTCAAAAGCTTGCGATGGTACCAGCTCTCGGGCTCGAACCGAGGACCTCTAGATCCACAATCTAGCGCTCTAACCAACTGAGCTAAGCCGGCTCATCGCGAGGCGTCGTCTTTAGTCGGATCGGCCCCTGGGATCAAGCGCCGATCCAGACGATTTTAACAGGAAAACGCCCCGGAGCGGAAACTCCGGGGCGCTTCTTGGTCGTCGTCTGTGTCCAGGTCCTATTGCGGGACTTGGAACACCAGCGGGACGGTCACCTGGCCACCGTCGACGGGCGCGCCGTCGAGCGTCTTCGTCTTCATCCGGAACAGGCGCGACAGACGCAGAGCCGCGTCGCCGAAGCCCATGTCCGCCGGGGTCTCGGAGACCACCGAGCAGCCTTCCAGCGTGCCCTTCGCCGTGACGGTGCACGAGATCGTCGCCTTACCGCTGACTTCCATCCGCTGAGCGCGGTCGGGGAAGTAGCGAGCCATGTCGTCCGCGCTGGGCTTACGGGCCCAGTCAGGACGGGTCACGACCGAGGCGCGAGCCGGCGGGTTCGTCGGAACCGGCGGAGCCTGCGAGATGACCGGCGGAGCGGTCGTCTCAACCCGCTTTTCAACGGGCGGGATCGGCAGCGGCGGCGGCGGCGTCACGTCCGGCGGCGGAGCCACCGGGGGACGCGGCTGGACCACAGCCGGAGGCGGCGGCGGCTCGTTGGTCGGCGGCGGCGGCGGAGGAGGCGGCGGAGGCGGCGGCGGAGGCGGAGGCAGCTCCACGACCGTCGCGTCGTCCGAATACTCCTGGAACACCGCTTCGAACTTCTGCTTCGCGAGATACAGGAAGAGAAGCCCGTGCAGCCCCAGCACCACAACTAGAGCGAAGCCGAATGGCCCCATGCCCTTTTTGCGACGCGGACCTTCCGAGGTGAGCGGATCGTAGTGGCGATGCTCGGGCGTTTGTTGTTCAGCCATGCAGCACCCCTACTGGCTATCATCCCGTCCAACGAGCGCCACGCTGTAGAAGCCATTATCCTGGAGGGTGTTCATCACCTCCATGAAAGCCCCGTAGCGAACCTTTTCGTCGGCCCGGATGAAGATGCGCTCCTTGGTCGGATCGCGACGGCCCATGCTCTTGGTGATGTCGAAGCCCAGCTCATCGATGCTGGTCTCGTTATCGCCAAGGTAGAGCTGACCCGACTCCTTGATCGTGACGTAAACCGGCTTGGATGGAGGCGGCGACGATTTCGCCACCGCCGACGGCAGGTTCACCTCGATCGACACGGAGGCGAGCGGAGCGGCCACCATGAAGATGATCAGAAGGACCAGCATAACGTCCACGAAGGGCGTAACGTTGATCTCACTGTTCTGTTCGACGTTGAACCTGTCGCCCCCACCGCCTGAGAGTTTGGCGGCCATGGGTGTTACGCCCCCTTGTCGAGCTGACGCGAGATGGCGTTCATCAGTTCAGCAACGAAACCTTCCGAGCGAGTGCCGTAACCCGAGATACGGGTCTGGAAGTAGTTGTAGAAGATAACCGCCGGGATAGCGGCGAAGAGGCCGATACCGGTGGCGAGCAGGGCTTCAGCGATACCCGGCGCCACGACGGCGAGGTTGGTCGTGTTGGTGTTCGCGATGCCGATGAACGACGTCATGATGCCGTACACCGTACCGAACAGACCGATGAACGGACCGGCCGAACCGACCGAGGCCAGGAACACCATGCCGCCCGACAGACGCTTGGCCAGCGAGGACTGGACGGCGTTGATGGCGTAGGTGGCGCGGGCCAGCGTCGAGTCGCGGTGCTCGCCGGCGACTTGCAGGCCAGCTTGACGCGACAGTTCGACTTCCTGCGAGGCGGCGGCGGCCATGTCGGCCATCGGGTTGCCTTCGAATTCTTCCGACGAGCTGATGCGCGCGATGTCGGCGATCGAGCGAGCGCCGCGGAAGGCTTCCAGGAACTTGTCCGATTGCTTGTTCAGACCGGCGAACTCGAAAATCTTGGTGAGCAGCAGCACCCACGAGAAGACCGAGGCCAGCAGCAGGCCGATCATGACGACCTTAACGACGGCGCCGGCGGCGAGGAACATGCCGACGGGCGTCAGCGAGTGAGCCTTCTTTTCGCCTTCAGCGGCGGCTTCCGGAGCCGGAGCAGCTTCCGGGGCCGGAGCGGCGGCCGGAGCAGCGGCGGCGTCGGCCGGAGCCGAGGCGGCGGCCGGATCGGCGGGCTTAGCGTCCTGAGCGAACGCCGGGGCGCTCACCATCAGCGCAACGGCGCCGACGAGAGCGATGAGGGGGGTCTTCCGTTTAATGTCGAGCATCTGTCGCCAGTTCCTGATTGGTCTAGCACGTTTGGACCGAGGGTCGTCGCGCGAGAGCGTCTCCACCCTAACTCTGAATAGCCCGTTCCTAGGTTCGATTTCTCTCCCCTCGGGACGGACCCGCTTCGCTGCGCTCGACCCGTTACGCCCCCCACGAGGACTAGGCCTCCAGAAGGATCGTTTCGAAGCGCGTGCGACCGAGGCCCTTTTGGGGCTCCGGTCTTACCGCAATGTTAGAATTGCGGCTGTGGTCCTTTGGCAACCCCTTTTCGCACCGTCAAGGGGCTCATTTGGGCACAAAATCGTCGTAGAGCCCCGTGCGCCCCGCCATTTACCGCGACGCACAAAGGGCTTTTCGGGAAAACGGGGCGTTTTTCCCCTGGCAAGAAGATTGGCGATGCTGCACTGCAGCAAGGCAACAAAACAACGGTCGGTGAAGAAAGGCGCCTGCCGACTTGGCAAATGAAGGCTCGCGCCACGGAGCCCGCGCTTCACGATGAAGGAAAAATGACAGTCCGCACAGGCGCGAAAGCCCCTGGCGCGGGTCGTGCTTGAAATGGAGGGAAGTGGTGCCTGGGGCCGGAC
>JAYRLX010000104.1:6035-10573 GCA_041905125.1 Caulobacter sp.
GAATCGAACCAGCGACACGCGGATTTTCAATCCGCTGCTCTACCAACTGAGCTACCCAGGCATCGGACCTTGGCGGGTCGAAACCGCTTCGGCGACCTCGCCGTTCAGCGAGGAGCCGGGTCTATAGAGAAGGCGCGCGGCGAAGTCCAGCGCCCTTTTATCATTCTCTGTTGATGACTTCCGAGGACGGATTTTCGTCGGAGTCCTCGCCGCCGGGAACGACGTATCGATCGCTCAGCCAACGCTGCAGGTCGACGTCCGCGCAGCGCTTGGAACAGAAGGGACGGAAAGCCTTTTCGACAGGCTTGCCGCAAATCGGGCACCCCGTGCTCATGTGGCGAACACCTCCATGCGGTCGTCGGGCCAATTGGCTCTGGATTCGATGGTGAAGCGCCGCCCCAGACGTTCGGCGACTCCAGCGTCCAGCTCGGCTTGGAAAGCTTCCGCGACAGCGGGGGAACAGTGAGCCGCCAGGCGGGCGCCGCCCTGCGCCCTGCCCTCACGCTCCAGGGCGCGCGCCAGACGGCGGGCCTGGTGGCGGGGATTGGGCGCGCCGGCCGCCGTGAGCAGACGATCCAGGACCGGCGGCGCGCGGCGCGGCACGATCATCTCCAGCGTGCCGAACTTGCTGATCGCGCCCACGCCGACGCCAGGATTGTCGGCTGCGAAGGCGTTGCGGGCCGCCGTGATCAGGGCCTGACCGTCGTGGCCGCGACCGACGAGATCGAAGACGATGATTCCGCCCAGCCCCTTGAGGCGCAGAACCCGCGCCGCCACGCTGAGGGCGGCCATGTTGGCCTGCCGCGCCGCGCGCTTCGAATCGGAGGCCTCGCGGGCGCCGAGATCCACGTCCACGGCCGTCAGGGCGCGAGTCGGCTCGACGGCGATGTCGCCGCCGCCCGGCAGGGCGAACACCGTCGCCAGGGCGTCGGCCTCGGCCTCCTCGACGGCTTGCAGGGCCTTGTCGCCCGTCGTCGGCGATCCGGCCTTCACATAGTGTCTGAGACGCTCCTCGACGGACGGGGCGGCGGCCAGCACGCGCGGCTCGCCCTGCCCTTCCGCCACGAAGCGGGCTACGGCCGCCTTGCCTTGGCGTGAAGCCGTCTTGATTTCGATCTCGACCAGACCGCCCTCGACCAGCTTGGGCATGTCGGGCCGCAGCGGCAGAATCACGTCCTGGCCGCCCGGCAGGGCGACGAAGGCCGAGGCGAAGGTCTTCTCGATCGTCTTGACCCGGGCGACGCCACGCACGCTCTCGGCGTCCAGCGGATCATCGGTGGGCCAGGAGACGAACAGGCGCTCGGGACGACCGTCCAGGGTGACCACCCCGACCGTCTCGCCGACGCCCTTATAGAGATAAGCTCTTCTCTCACTCATGATCTGGCGCTCATGCGCGATAACCGAGGCCGGAAAGCAGGTTCAGCGTTTCGTACAGCGGCAAGCCCACGACGCTGGGATAGGAGCCCTGCAGATCGGTGATGAAGCCGCCGGCCAGGCCCTGTACGCCATAGCCGCCAGCCTTGCCCTTCCATTGGCCGCTGGCGACATAGCCGTCGCGCTCGGCGTCGGACAGGCGCTTGAAGCCAACCTTGGTCTCGACCAGACGCGAGGCCTGCCGTCCGTCCGGCGCGATCAGGGCGACGCCGGTGAACACCTTGTGGTTTCGCCCCGACAGCAGCTTCAGACAGTACAGAACGTCCGCCTCGGTCTCGGCCTTGGGCAGGATGCGCCGCCCCACGGCCACGACCGTATCGGCGGCCAGGACAAAATCGTCCGGCGCGCGGGCGGCGACGGCGCGCGCCTTTTCGACCGCCAGGCGCAAGGCGTGACGGCGCGGGGTCTCATCGCGCAGCGGAGTCTCGTCGATGTCGGCGGGATCGACCCGGTCGGGCGTGACGCCGACCTGGGCCAGCAGGTCGAGGCGCCGGGGGCTCGCGCTGGCCAGCACCAGCGCCGGCCCGGCGGCCGCTTGGGCTGCCGTCGTCGGAGCCATCGGCGTCTTACTTGAAGCGGTAGGTGATACGGCCCTTGGTCAGGTCGTAGGGGGTCATCTCGACCAGGACCTTGTCGCCGGCCAGGACGCGGATGCGGTTCTTGCGCATCTTGCCGGCGGTGTGGGCGATGATCTCGTGATCGTTTTCCAGCTTCACGCGGAACGTGGCGTTGGGCAGCAATTCGCTGACCGTGCCGGGAAACTCGAGCAGTTCTTCCTTAGCCATCAGGCCTCTCAAAGGGACGAATCGGATTGCCGCGAAGACGAGGGTCCTCGCGGCGAGGCGCCTCTATAACGCAATTACCCCCCAAACGTCGATGGCGCCCCGAAACGTTGCTTGATGGCGTCGGCGAGCGCGTCGCGAACCTCGCGATAGGCCTCCAGCCGCGCCTCGCGCGAGCCGTCCACGAGGGTCGGATCGTGGGTCGGCCAGTACTCGATATCCACGGCGCGGTCGCGCGACAGCTCCACCGCCCGGTGCTGCGCCTCGGGCGTCAGCGAGACCACGACATCGAAACTGCCGTCCTCCAGCTCGGCGAAGGTCTTGGGCTTGTGGTCGGAGACGTCGAGGCCCAGCTCGTCCATCACCGCCACGACGAACGGATCGATCCCCTCCCCCGTCGGATCGCCCTTCAGCCCGCAAGAATCGACGAAGGCCCGCTTGCCATAGAACCGCTTGAACAGCCCCTCGGCCATCGGCGAGCGCACGCGGTTGTAGTTGCAGGCGAACAGCACCGCGTCGGGGAGCGAATCTGGCACCCGCCCTACCCCCGCCAGTGCAGGGCGCAGATCAGGGTGAAGAGCCGGCGGGCCGTGTCGAGGTCGGTCTTGACCTTGCCGTCCAGACGCTCGCGCAGAAGGTTCGAGCCTTCGTTGTGCAGGCCGCGGCGGCCCATGTCCAAGGCCTCGATCTGCTGCGGCGTCGAATTGCGGATCGCGGCGTAATAGCTGTCGCAGATCAGGAAGTAGTCCTTGATCACGCCCCGGAACGGCGACAGCGACAGCAGGTGCCGGCGCGCATAGCCGGGGCCCGCTATGTCGAACGCCAGGCGATTCTCGACCAGCGAAAGCTTGACGTCATAGGGACCGCCGACCGCGTCGGCCGGCTCGAAATAGTTGCCGTCCAGAAGATCGAAGATCGCGACCTGGCGCTCCTGCTCCTGGTCGCGCGAGCCAGCCGCGAGGCTCTGCTCGTCGATCTCGATCGACTGGATCCGTTGGCGGGCGTGGTCGTCTTCGGTGCTCATCTGGCGCGGGAGGTTCGCGCGTCGGCCGGCCGAAGGCAACCTCTCCTAGAGGCGGATTTCGGCGGACAAGGCGTGGGCGGGCAGTCCCTCGGCCTTGGCCAGGGCCACGGTGTGCGGTCCCAGGATCCCGAACGAAGCGGCGTCGCACTTCACGATCGAGGTGCGCTTGATGAAGTCGTAGATCGACAGGCCCGACTGGAAGCGCGCCGCGCGGCTGGTCGGCAGCACGTGGTTGGAGCCCGCCACATAGTCGCCGATCGCTTCCGGCGTCACCCGGCCCAGGAAGATCGCGCCGGCATGGCGGACGCGGTTCGAGAGGCGCTCGGGATTATCCATCGCGAACTCGACGTGCTCGGGGGCGATGGCGTCGACCAGGGCCGGACTCTCGTCCAGCGGGGCGATGATCACCGCGCCGTGGTCGCGCCAGGAGGCGGCGGCGTCCTCGCCGGTCGCCAGGGTCTTGAGGCGCTCAGCCACCGCCTGCTCCACCTGGGCGGCGAAGGCCTCGTCGTCGGTGATCAGGATGGACTGGGCGGCCGGGTCATGCTCGGCCTGGCTCAGCAGGTCGGCGGCGATCCAGTCGGGATTGTTGGCCTTGTCGGCGACCACCACGATCTCGGAGGGGCCCGCCAGGGCGTCGATGCCGACCACGCCGTACAGGCGGCGCTTGGCGGCGGTGACGAAGGCGTTGCCCGGGCCGACGATCTTGTCGACCGGCTGGATCGGGCCCGCGCCGTAGGCCAGCGCGGCGACGGCCTGGGCCCCGCCGACGCGCCAGATCTCGGTGACCCCGGCTTCCTTGGCGGCCGCGAGCACCGCGGGCTGCAGCTTGCCGGGGGGCGTGACCATGGCGATGCGGTCGACGCCCGCCACCTGGGCCGGCACGGCGTTCATCAGCACGGTCGAGGGATAGGCCGCGCGACCGCCGGGCACATAGACGCCCACGGCTTCCAGCGGCGTCCAGCGCCAGCCCAGTTCCACGCCGGCCTCGTCGGTCCAGGCCTGGTCGGCCGGGCGCTGGCGGCTGTGATAGACGCGGATGCGGGCGGCGGCGAAAGCGATGGCCTCGCGCACGTCGGCGGGGGTGTCGGCCCAGCCCTGCTCGATTTCGTCGGCAGTGACCCGGATCGTCTCGGCGGTCAGCTCGACCTTGTCGAACTTGCGGCTGAACTCCAGCACGGCCTCGATCCCATGCGCCTTGACCGCCTCCAGCACGTCGCGCGCGGCGGCGTCGACGTCGGCCGGCGAACCGCGGCGTTCATCGAGAAAGGCCTTGAAGGCGGCCTGGAAATCGGGAG
>JAYRLX010000105.1:0-10572 GCA_041905125.1 Caulobacter sp.
TGGACAACCCGTTCCTGTCGGCTGAAACGCGCGCGTTCATCGCCGCCCGCCTGCCGGCGGGCTCGACCGGCTTCCGCCTGAACCGCAACAACCTGGATCTGGGCGTTCGCGAAGAGTCGATCCGCCGCGAAACCTACCGCGCCGTGCTCGGCGTCGAGGGCGACCTCGGCGACGCCTGGCGCTACGACGTCTCGGCGACCTACGGCGAGTTCAAGAAGCGGGCCCTGTCGCGCAACAACCGCGTCGAGCAGCGCTACGCCTACGCCCTGGACGCCGTCCGTTCGCCGACCGGCCAGATCGTCTGCCGCGTGACGGTCGACCCGACCGCCCGCGTGCCGTACGCCGATAGCCTGGCGTCCTACGTCGCTGGCGACGTGGCCGCCTGCGTTCCGCTGAACCCCTTCGGCGAAGGCGCGCCCAGCGACGCCGCCAAAGCCTATGTCAACACGACCTCGCGCGCCGACGGCAAGCAGACCCAGGCGGTGTTCAGCGGCTCGATCTCGGGCGACACCAGCCCGTGGTTCAGCCTGCCGGCCGGTCCGATCGGCCTGGCCGCTGGCGCCGAATATCGTCGCGAGACCGCGCACGAGCAGTATGACGACCTGGTCCGCGCCGGCGGCACCTTCCTGAACGCCATCCCGATCTTCGATCCGCCGGCGTTCAGCGTGAAGGAAGCCTTCGCCGAAATCCGCGTGCCGGTCCTGGCAGACCTGCCGTGGGCCCAAGAGCTGTCGGTCAACGGCGCGGTTCGCGGCGCCGACTACAGCGGCTCCACCGGCAAGGTGCTGGCCTACAACGCCGGCATGATCTATGCGCCGATCCGCGACGTGCGCTTCCGGGTCAACTACTCCAAGTCGGTCCGCGCCCCGCTGCTGTCGGAGTTGTACTCGGCGCCCAGCCAGAACTTCGCCAGCGTCAGCGACCCGTGCGATATCGCCAACATCGGCGCCGGCACGGCGACCCGGGCGGCCAACTGCGCCGCGGCGGGCATCCCGACCGGCTTCATCAACGACGCCGCGCGGGCCTCGACCACCGAGATCACCAGCGCGGGCAATGCGAACCTCGGCGAGGAAACCGCCAAGTCGTGGACGATCGGGGTTGTCCTGCAGCCGCGCTTCGTCTCGGGCCTGACGGTGTCGGTCGACTACTACGACATCAAGCTGGGCAACGTGATCTCGTCGGTCGCGCCGCAGCAGGTGCTCAACAACTGCTATGACGCGCCGAGCCTGGACAACGCGTTCTGCGCCCTGTTCAAGCGCGACCCGACCACGAAGTTCTTCGTGCCGGGCAGCCTGCAGGACACCTCGCTGAACTTCGCCAAGCGTCGTGCGCGCGGCATCGACAGCGACGTGAACTATCGCTTCAACCTGCCGGAAGACAGCGGTTCGGTGAGCCTGCGCGGCACGCTGACCTACGTGGTCCAGCGTGACAACTATCCGTTCATCGACCAGCCGAACCGTCCGGACCAGATCCTGTACGAACTGGGCGATCCGCGCTGGGCCTTCAACATCTCGGCCCAATGGCGGAAGGACAAGCTGAGCATCGGCTATCAGGGCCGCTACATCGGCAAGATGTCGGTGGACGTGATCGAGAACATCAAGTCGGTCGGCGGTCGTCCGCCTCAGAACGCCGACTTCGCCACGATCAACTACTATCCGGCGGTCATGTATCATGACCTGACCGCTGAATATGCGATCAGCCATAACTACACGGTCTATGGCGGCATGGAGAATGTCTTCGATCGTCTGCCCCCGTACCAGCTGACGGGTTCGGGCGAAGGCAGCGGCATCTACGACAACCGCGGCCGCTACATGTACCTCGGCGTGAAGGCCAGCTTCTAAGGCGCGACGGGTCCGGCGCGATCCGGACCCGACGGCCCTTCACACCGGTGCAGGGGTGGTCGGGGCTTCCGCGCGGCCACCAGCCGAGCCGGCTTCGAGACGGCGCCCCCCTGGTTAGCGAGCGTCCGAACTACCCGGATTGGGGAAGTTTCAGGCTCTATTCCGCGAGCGAATCCTCCCCTGCGACAAATTGGCCGGAGCGAGGGCTCGACGACTAGGCCGTCAGGCTCTATCGACCGGTGACCGTTGAAGTTCTCGCGGCGCGGAGGCAGACCATGGCGACCTACACCTTCTCCAAGATCACCCCCGCTGAAGCACAACGCTTCAACATCCTGACCTTCGACACCCTGGTCTTCACGACGGGCTCGGCGACGGATGTCGGGATCAACTTCTTCCCGCAATCGAACGGCTATGGCTCGTACCAACTGACCTTGGGCGCGCGCACCGTGATCTTCCCGCAGGCCGGGGTGAACTTTGGCCTGCCCGCCGCGGCGACGGCCGACCGCATCAAGTTCTCCGACGGCTCCCATCTGTTCATCGGCGGCGCGGGCGACGATTTCTTCGAGCCGACGACGACGCAGGCCGCCCACGCCATCGCGGCGTTCGGCGGGACGGGCGACGATTTCCTGACCGGCGGCGACGCCAATGACCACCTTTCGGGCGGCGCGGGCAGCGATACGCTGGACGGCGCGGGCGGCAACGACATCATCGACGGCGGCGACGGAAACGACACCCTGTTCGGCGGCGATGGCGACGACACCCTCGACGGAGGCGCGGGCAACGACACGCTTCAGGGCGGTTCGGGCGCCGACATCCTAATCGGCGGCGCCGGCAATGACATCCTGGACGGCGGTTCGGGCAACGACACCCTGACCGGCGGCTCGGGCAACGACACCCTGACCGGCGGCCGCGGCAACGACATCCTGGATGGCGGGACCGGCGCGGACGTCCTGAACGGCGGCCTGGGCAACGATACGCTCAAGGGCGGCTCGGGCGACGACACCCTGACCGGCGGCGCGGGCCAGGATACCCTGAGCGGCGGGCCCGGCGCGGATGTCTTTGTCTTCGCCGCCTCCGACTCCCTGCCGTCCGCGCCGGACCACATCCTGGATTTTGACGGCGAGGACGCCTTGGACTTCCAGGGACTGGCCGCCGCCACCACCACCAACTACCTGCTGGCGCCCAGCGCGGCCTCGTTCGACAGCGCCCTGGCGGCGGCCAACGCCGCCTTCGCGGCCAAGGCGGCCCTGGTCTATGTCGGCGTGCAGGTCGGCGACGACTTCTACGTCTTCGCCGATACGCTGGCCGTGCACCAGGTCGGCGCGGCGGTGGCGCTGAACGACGTTTCCGGCTTCGATGCGCTGATCGGAATTATCTAGCCCTCGGACGCGCGCGCGGGTCGCCACCCTGACCGCGCTTATCTTTTGATTGGGCTGGAAGCAGGCTCAAGCTCTGCGGCGTCGCCGTTCGAGCCTAGAGCAACATGGTAAAAATGCCTTAAGTCAAAAACCTGGCCGACAATCGACGGCGCGCTGCGCGCCGCCGGCCATCGCCTCGAGGGCGATCGCGAACCGCGAAAAGCCTTGTGGCGACTGGGGTTGCCCTGGCCCTCGCGATCCATCCTGAAAGTCGAGCATGCGACAATAAAGCGCGCGGGCTGCGCCTGTGCTGTTTGCGCGACTGCGCCTATACCGACCGTTATCGGCCGCTGACCATCGTCCAATGTTGGTCGGTAACTAATCAGGAGTAGTGCTGGTAGGCCCAATAAACTCTTTGAAATGAAGTACGCTTCTAGGTGGTATTTCGTTCAGGAGTTGTCTTTGGGTTTACCCGTTTTGGGTTGTCAGTTGTCACCTAACAGATGGGAACCCTTGACCCCAAGCGATTGCGATAGTGTACAAGCGTTTACCTTGCTGGGTTGTGCTTATAAAATTCTCTTAGAGAGCTCGGCGAGTAAACGATAGATTAATAATAATAAACTATAGGTTGCAACTCTACTTTTTCGACCCGGCCGTGGTTTGTCGAATGCTGTAAAGTTCCAACAATCCACTGGGGCGGAAGCGCACGAGGAAACAATTTCAAGGTTTATGCTTTGAAGTTGTCGGCTTGGATCTGAAGTTTCGAATTCATCTCTAATCGAGCAGTTGCTGCGCGAATTGGAACGAGGAAGTTGGCCGGTGAGCGACGTTAGCGCCCTCATGGATAAGTTGAAGTCCACCGTGAACTACAAGCAGTTCGACGCGCCGCGCGCGTCGGAACAGGCTTGGCCGGTTCTGGAGAGGATGGCGCGGGCGAAGAGCGAGCTCTCTCGTCTGGACATGCCGGCGCCCGCTTCGATGGCCCAGGCTCCAGTGACCCCGGCTCCCGTCGTTCAGGCTCCCGTCGCCCAGGCTCCGGTCGAGATGGCGCCCGCGGCGCCGCCGGCGGCTGCTCCGGGCTTCGCGGCCGAACCGCCGACGAGCGGCTCGCTGTTCGATCGCCTGCAGGTCGATGGCCGCACGCGCGGCGCCGAAGCCGACCTTCCCAAGGGCGCCGCGTTCAGCCGCTATGGCTCGGCCAACACGGTCGAAGCCGCGCCCCAGGCCCTTTCGGAGATCTTCGAGCGGATTGGGCGGAAGGCGCTCTAAATGGTTCTTGTCGTTGTGTCGTCGCCCAAGGGGGGCGTGGGAAAGACGACGCTTGTCGCCAACCTGGCCGTGGCCTTGCGCCGCCGGGGACGTCAGGTCACCGCCGTCGATTTCGATTCCCAGAACGCCTTGCGCTTCCTGCTCGCCCCGCACCACGAGGGTGATCTGGGCGTCGCGCGCTGCACCGCGCGCGGCCTGCCGTGGTCGGCCGCCCTGGTCAGCGGCGTCGACGGCGTGCGCGTCGCGCCCTATGGCGAGGCCAGCACCGCCGAGCGCCTTCGCATGAAGGACCTGCTGGTCGAGGAGACCTTGTCGCAGGCCCTGGCGGGTCTGGCCCGTTCCCCGGACGAGATCGTCATCGCTGACACCACGCCGGGCGAAGGCCGCATGCAGGAGCGTCTCGAGGCGCTGGCCGACCTGAAGCTGATCGTCCTGCTGGCCGACGCCGGCTCGATGGCCCTGGTCCCGACCTATCGCGACGGCCTGATGCTGCGCCCGATTTCGGAGCGTCCCGACACCTTCGGCATCCTGAACCAGGTCGATCCGCGCCGTCGTCTCAGCCGAGACATCGCCGACTTCATCGCCGCCCACGCGCCTGAACGCTTCATCGGCGTTGTCCACTACGACGAGGCCCTGGCCGAGTCGGCCGCGCGCGGCGAACCCGTGGTCGGCGTCGCGCCGGGCAGCGTGGCCGCGCTCGATATCGACACGATCGCGGGTCGCCTCGATCGACTGACAGCTCCGGGGTCCTACTGACCATGAACATCAAGGGGGCATCGGACCTCGGCGAGGGCCTGTTCGGTCGCGTCGTGGCGTCCGCGCCGGCGCGCTATGCGATCTTCGCCCTGGCGGCGCTGATCGTCGTGCTGGCCGTCG
Organism: Caulobacter sp.; assembly: GCA_041905125.1. GTDB lineage: Bacteria > Pseudomonadota > Alphaproteobacteria > Caulobacterales > Caulobacteraceae > Caulobacter. The sequence goes on from JAYRLX010000105.1 coordinate 5,345, forward strand.
TCGTCCCGCTGGACAGCAATGGTCAGCTGATCTTTGGCCTTGGCGTGTTCGCCATCTCCGCCGCCATCGGCCAGCTCAGCGACAGCCGGAAGATGACCATCGGCCTGGTCGTGGTCTCAACCGCCTTATCGACACGCTACATCTGGTGGCGGACCACCCAGACCCTGCACTTCGATAATCCCCTGGCCGCCGGCCTGGGGATCGGTCTTTATCTGGCCGAGCTCTATGCCTGGCTGATCCTGGTGCTGGGCTACGTCCAGTGCATCTGGCCGCTGGAGCGCAAGGTGCGCGAGATCACGGGGCCGCCCGAGACCTGGCCGACCGTCGACATCTACATCCCGACCTACAACGAAAGCCTCGAGCTGGTGCAGGACACCGTGTTCGCGGCCATGGACCAGGACTATCCGGCCGACCGCTTCAAGGTCTACATCCTCGACGACGGCCGTCGGCCGGAGTTCGAGGAGTTCGCGCGCAAGGCCGGCTGCGGCTACATCACGCGGACCGACAACAAGCACGCCAAGGCGGGCAATCTCAACAACGCCATCCCGCAGACCACGGGCGAGCTGCTCTGCATCTTCGACGCCGACCACGTCGCCACGCGCGCCTTCCTGCAGCTGACGGTCGGCTGGTTCCAGGCCGACCCCAAGCTGGCCTTGATGCAGACGCCGCACTACTTCTACTCGCCCGATCCGGTGCAGCGGAACATCCGCGCCGTGAAGGACATCCCAGGCGAGGGCGACCTGTTCTACGGCGTCGTCCAGAAGGGCAACGACTTCTGGAACGCCACCTTCTTCTGCGGCTCCTGCGCGGTCATCCGGCGCTCGGCCCTGGAGCAGACCAATGGGTTCGCGGGCGAGACGGTGACCGAGGACGCCCACACCGCGCTCAAGCTGCAGCGCATGGGCTGGAACACCGCCTATCTGAACACGCGCCTGTCGGCGGGCCTGGCGACCGAGCGCCTGGCCCTGCACATCGGCCAGCGGGCCCGCTGGGCGCGCGGCATGACCCAGATTTTCCGGATCGACAATCCGATGCTCGGGCCGGGCCTGAGCCTGGGCCAGCGCCTCTGTTACCTGAACGCGATGCTGCACTTTCAGTTTCCGCTGCCGCGCATCGTGTTCCTGACCTCGCCGCTGGCCTATCTGATCTTCGAACAGAACATCATCGCCGCGGCGGCCTGGACGATCGTCACCTATGCGATCCCGCACCTCTTGCTGTCGGTGCTGGTCAATGAGCGCATCCAGGGGAAATACCGTCGGGCCTTCTGGGGCGAAGTCTACGAGTCGCTGATCTCGTTCCACCTGGTCGGCCCGACGATCCTGCCGTTGCTCGATCCCAAGAAGGGCAAGTTCAACGTCACCGACAAGGGCGGGCTGCTGGAGGAAGGCTATTTCGACTTCAAGGTGCTGATGCCCCTGCTGATCACCACTGGCCTGCTGTTCGGCGGGATTGGTTCGGGGATCGCCAAGCTGCTGCTGCCGCAGTATTTCGACGTGCAGCTGGGCACCGTCATGCTTAACGTGTTCTGGTCGGCGTTCAGCCTGCTGATCCTGATCACGGCGATCGCGGTGGGACGCGAGACCCGCCAGGTTCGCAAGCACGAGCACCTGGGCGTCGTGCTGCCCGCGCGGCTCTATTTCGACGACGGCCACGTCCTGTCCACCGAGACGACGAACATCTCGATGGGCGGCATGGCGGTGCCGGCGCCGGACGACGAAGTTATCGAGGGGCGGACCGTGACCCACGTAGAGGTGTTCGCGGCCGAGAAGACGTTTGGTTTCCCGGTCAAGATGTTGGGAAGCGGGAAGGGTGGGCTGAGGTTCATGTTCACGGAAATGACGCTGGAGTCGCGGCGGCAACTGGTGCGGGTCGTGATGGGCCGCGCCGACGCCTGGCCGCTGATCGACGATCACGTGTCCTGGTCGGCCTGGCAGTCGTTCACCGACCTGATGCGCGCCTCGGTCTCGATCATTCTGTGGTGGCGCCATCGCGACACGCCGAGGGCTTCGATCGCCTACAAGCGGGCGGGCGCCTCGACCCTGGCGGCGATCCTGGCCCTGAGCCTGGGCCTTGGCCTGCTGGGAGCCGGCCAGACCCACGCCCAGCCCGCGCGCGCGGCCGTCCGTCCCGCGGCCGCGACGGCGCCCGCGGCTCCCGCCGCCGCTGCCGCCAAGCCTGTCACGGGCGGCGTCCGCACCCTGTCGATGACGCTGGAGGATCTTAAGGTTAACCGGCCGCTGCGCCTGATCGGCTCGGCCGGCGAGGCTGGCATTCCGGTCAATCTGCGCCAGGACGAAGTCGTCACCAGCGCCCAGCTGACCTTGAACTTCGCCTATTCGCCGACCCTGCTGGCGGACCTCAGCCACCTGACGGTGCTGCTGAACGACGAGGTGATCGGCACCGTGCCCCTGACGCCCGACGGCGCGGGCGGCGTGGTCGTCACCCTGCCGATCGATCCGGGCCTGTTCACCAACGAGAACCGTCTGGGCTTCCGCTTCATCAGCCACTACACGCGCAGCTGCGAAGACCCGCTGCACTCGACGCTGTGGGCCAATATCAGCAACACCCGCAGCCGACTGACCCTGACCCTGCAGCAGCTGTCGGTGGGCGACTCGCTCTCGCGCCTGCCGGGTCCGTTCTTCGACTCCACGGAAGGCCGCCAACTGACGCTGCCGTTCGTGTTCGCCGGCGCGCCGTCCAACGACCTGATCGCCGCCGGCGCGGCGACCGCGTCCTATTTCGGCATGACCGCTAGCTTCCACGGCTTCTCGTTCCCGGTGCTCTACAGCGACCTGCCGAACGGCAACGCCGTCGTGCTGGCGCGCGCCGGCAGCCAGATCGGCGGCTGGGTCGTTCCCGAGGCCTCGGGCCCGACGATCAGCCTGGTGCGCAACCCGCGCAATCCCTACGCCTCTCTGCTGGTGGTCAGCGGCGGCTCCGACGAGGACGTGCTGGCGGCCGCCCGCGTGCTGGCGGCGTCGCCCAAGAGCCTCTCGGGCCAGAAGGCCCAGATCACGCCGCAGCCGATCGCGCGCCGTCAGCCCTATGACGCGCCGCGCTGGGTCGACACCCGCCGTCCCGTGCGGCTGGGCGACCTGGTGGGACAATCGTATCTGGAAGGCGCTGGTCTGCGTCCGGGCCTGCTGACGGCCGAGTTCCGGACCGCCCCGGACCTGTTCTTCTGGCCGCGTCCGGGCGCCAAGCTGACCTTCGGCTATCGCTATCCGGCCGGTCCCTGGCTGGACTACACGATGTCGCGCCTGGATGTTCTGGCCAACGACAAGTACATCCGCTCGATCCCGCTGCGTCCCGAACGGACGGCCGCCAAGATCCGCGACGCCATTGGCGTCTCGGCCATCCAGCACTCGGCTTCGGTGGATATCCCCGGCTACAACATCTTCGGCCAGAACCAGCTGCAGTTCTATTATGACCTGCACAGCAAGAAGAAGGGCGCCTGCGAAGGCATCCTGCCCATCGGCATCCGCGTCGGCATCGACGCCGACTCGACGCTGGACCTGACCGGCGCGCACCACTTCTCGCGCATGCCGGACCTGGCCTTCTTCGCCAGCTCCGGTTTCCCGTTCAGCCGCGTCGCCGACCTGTCGGAGACCCTGGTCCTGATCCCGCAGGCGCCGCAACCCGACACGCTGCAGGCCCTGTTCACCCTGATCGGCCGCATCGGCGACTCCACCGGCGCGCCCGCCGTCGGCGTCACGATCGCCCGCCCCGGCGAGTCGCCCACGCTGCGCGGCCGCGACGTCCTGGTGGTCGGCCCGCTGTCCCTGGCCTCGCAGGCCTCCGAGCTGTTCCAGAGCGCGCCAGTGCGCGTGGAAGGCAGCCAACTGCGCGTCGCCTCGACCTCGCCGATCACGCGCCTGTTCTCGCGGTTCGGCTCCAACGTCGACCAGCGCGATCCGGTCGCCGCCGACGCGGCCCTGGTGACGAACAGCGACTTCTCGGGCGTGACCAGCTGGCGCTCGCCGTTCGACAAGAGCCGCGTGGTCGTCGCCGTGCTTTCGGCGAACCCGGCGCGACTGCCCGAGATCGTCAATTCGATGGCCAAGCCGGAAGCCAACGCCGCGATGCAGGGCGATCTGGCTATCGCCACGGACAAGAGCTTCAACAGCTTCCAGGTCGCGCCGGGCTTCTGGTCTGGTCACCTGCCCTGGTGGGTGGCCGCGATGTGGTGGTGCAGCCGCAATCCTTTGCTGCTGGCCCTGGCGGTGATCGGCGCATCCCTGATAATCGGGGGCGGATTCTGGGTCGTGCTCAGCGTCCTTGAACGTAAGCGCCTGTCCGACAGGGAAGTGGACCCGCGATGAGAACGATCGCCTGTATCTCGCTGGCGTCGAGCCTGATGGCCTCGACGGCCATCGCCCAGGTCCAACCCCGCCTGCCCAGCGACAAGCCCGCGGCCCAGCCGCTGGTCCCGGGGGCCAAGACGCCGAAGCCGGAGATGGCGGCGCCGCCGCCTCCGGCCCAGGGCGCCAGCCAGGGCGGCGTAGTGCAGGCGCTGCTGAATCAGGCGGCCAGCCAGCGCAAGCGCGGCCGCAACGACCTGAGCCTTCAGGCGCTGCAACGCGCGCTGCGGGAAAGCCCGAACAACCCGCAGGTGCTGCAGCGCCTGGCGTCCTATGCGATCGAGGATGGCGATATCGGCGCCGGTGATCGCTCGCTCAAGCAACTGCGGTCGGCCACCAGCGCCTCGGACGCGCGGGTCGTGGCGTTGGACAAGGCGCTGAAGGCCCGCACCAGCGCCTCTGTCGCCAGCAACGAAAACGCGGCGGTGAACGATCCGCGCCAAGGCAAGACCGAGACCAAGCCCTCGCCGCCGATCGATCCCAGCGGCGCCTCGCGCGCGTCCGGTTTCGAGGCGCTGCAGCGCAAGGATCTCGCCGGTGCCGAGCGTCTGTTCAACCAGGCCCTGCGCGAACGCTCCAGCGACCTCGACGCCGCCGGCGGCCTGGGGATCATCCGGCTGCAGCAAGGCCGCTTCGCCGACGCCGAGGAGCTGCTCAAGCGCGCCAGCAAGGGTCCGTCGGGCGATCAGCGATGGGGCGAGGCCCTGCGCTCGGCCCAGTTCTTCTCGACCCTGTCGCGGGCCCGCGCCGCCTATGAAGGCGGTCGCTACGCCCAGGCCGAGCAGGACGCCCGTCCGCTGGCCAACGGCCAGAACCCGGACCGTATCGAGGCTCAGGTCCTTTGGGGCCAGTCACTGGCCGCCCTCG
>JAYRLX010000555.1:0-1903 GCA_041905125.1 Caulobacter sp.
CGCCGACGACGACGCCCTTGACCGAGCCGTCCTCGTTCCAGACCAGGTCCGAGGCCGCGAAGCCCGGATAGATCTCGACACCCAGCTCCTCGGCCTTGGTCGCCAGCCAGCGGGTGAGGTTGGCCAGCGAGGCGATGTAGCAGCCGTGGTTGTGCATGAAGGGCGGCATGGCCCACATGGGCAGGCTGAGCTCGCCCTGCGGCCCCAGCAGCTTGAAGCGGTCCTTGGTGACCGGCGTCTCGAGCGGCGCGCCCTCTTCCTTCCAGTTCGGGAACAGTTCGGCCAGGCCCTTGGGGTCGATCACCGCGCCGGACAGGATGTGGGCGCCGACTTCCGAGCCCTTTTCCAGCAGGGCGACGGAAATGTCGGTCCCGGCCTTGGCGGCCATCTGCTTCAGGCGGATCGCGGCCGAGAGCCCCGCGGGACCGCCGCCGACGATCACGACGTCGTACTCCATCGACTCGCGTTCGAGGTCTTCGCTCATGGGTTCTCCCGGTTGGGCCCTGCGGCCCCTCTTATCACTGTTTGAATCACAGCTTATCCGTACCTGACGCTGAGGCGGTCAAGCGTCCGCCGCAATTTTTCGCTGCGCCGCAGCGTGGATAAGACATCCCAACGCCAAGCGTTTCCAAATTCGGCGCGCGGTCGCGCCAAAAGCGCTGACTTTTTCGGGCGTCCCGCTTTATGACGGTGACATGAGCCCCGCCGTCGATCAACGCGCCGTCGAGAGCCTGCTGGCCTTCTGGGCCGACGCGGGCGTCGAGGCCTCGTACGCCGACGCGCCGATCGATCGCTTGGCCGAGGGCGCGGCGATGCTGCGGGCCAAGAGCCAGCCCCCGCCTCCGCCTCCGCCGTCGCGTCCAGGCTTGGCCGCCGTGCGTGGCCCCGATGTTGGAACGGCGATCGCCGCCGCCAAAGCCGCGGCCGCCGCTTGCCAGGATCTCGACAGCCTGGCCGCCGCCATCGCCGCCTTCGACGGCTGCCCGCTGAAAACCCAAGGCGCCAAGCAGGCGGTGTTCTCGCGCGGCGTCGGCGACGCGCCGCTGATGATCATCGGCGAAGGCCCTGGCGCCGACGAGGACGCCCAAGGCCAGCCGTTCGTCGGCCGCGCGGGCAAGCTGCTGGACCGCATGCTGAAGGCCGCCGGGCTGGAGGGCCGCGTCTTCATCACCAACACCGTCTTCTGGCGCCCTCCGGGCAACCGTACGCCCACCCCGCAGGAGCAGGCCGTCTGCGCGCCGTTCGTCGAGCGCGCCATCGCCCTGGTTCAGCCCAGGATGCTGCTGCTGGCCGGCGGCGCCTCGGCCAAGGCCATGCTGAAGCGCGACGAGGGCATCCTGTCGATGCGAGGCCGCTGGTTCGAGTGGCTGTCCGAGGACAAGGCCACCGAACTGCCCGCCATGCCGACCCTGCATCCGGCCTTCCTGCTGCGGACGCCCGCCCAGAAAAAGAAGGCGTGGCAAGACCTTCTGACATTAACCGAACGGCTTGATCGGCCGGAGCGCCCCCACTAGAAGTTTCCCCCACCAGTTGAACGGGGACGCGCGGCTTCGGGGGCGCGGACAGCTTTTGCCGCTTTGGACTCGCGCTCTGGCCGCTCTTTCGGCCCTCTTCCTATGCTTCGCGGTCGCGCACGCCAGCGCGCTGGAGCCGCTGTCGCAGGACGACGCGCGCGCCTATCGCGCCGCCTTCGCCGCCACCGATCGCGGTGACTTCGACGCCGCCGAGGCCGCCTTCGCCAATGCTCGCGACCGCAGCCTGTCCGGACGCCTGGCCTTCGCCAAGCTGATGCATCCCACGCTCTATTCGGCCCGCTACGACGAGCTGGCCGGCTGGCTGGACCGCTATGGCGACGAAGCCGGCGCCGAGCGCATCTACGCCCTGGCGGTCAAGCGCAAACCAT
>JAYRLX010000556.1:0-554 GCA_041905125.1 Caulobacter sp.
AAGGCCAACGTGGGCTCCGACGAGAGCAACCGGCCCTCGATCAACTTCCGCTTCAACGGCGCGGGCGCGCGGCGCTTCGGCGATGCGACCACCGCCAACGTCGGCAAGCGCTTCGCCATCCTGCTGGACGGCAAGGTGATCTCAGCGCCGACGATCCAGCAGCCGATCACCACCGGCGACGGCCGGATCACCGGCGACTTCACCCTGGCGGAGGCGTCGGAACTGGTCACCCTGCTGAACGGCGGCGCGCTGCCGGCGCCGCTGAAGGTGATCGAGCGCCGGACCGTGACCGCGGAACTGGGGGCCGATGCGGTCCAGGCGGGCGCGATCTCGACCTTCGTGGGCTTCCTGATCATCGTCGCCTTCATGCTGCTGTCCTACGGCCTGCTGTTCGGCGGCATCTCGGTGATCGGCCTGCTGCTGAACGGCCTGCTGATCATCGCCTCGATGTCGATGATCGGCGCGGCCCTGACGCTGCCCGGCATCGCCGGTCTGGTGCTGACCTTCGCCGTGGCGGTGGACGCCAACGTGCTGATCTACGAGCGGATGCGTGA
>JAYRLX010000556.1:564-1900 GCA_041905125.1 Caulobacter sp.
GAGGCGCGGGCCGGACGAAGCGTCATCGCCTCCATGGACGCCGGCTTCAACAAGGCCATGGGCACCATCGTCGACGCCAACCTGACGACCCTGGTGGCGGCGCTGATCATGTTCGTGTTCGGCGCGGGCCCGGTTCGGGGCTTCGCCTGGACCCTGACCATCGGCGTCTTCACCTCGATGCTGTCGGCCGTGCTGGTCGCCCAGGTCGGCCTCGCGCTCTGGCTCAAGATCGCCAAACCCAAGAAACTGCCGATCGCGGAGTGATGGCGATGCGTGGATGGCCCCTCATCAAGCTGCTGCCGCAGACGACGAACTTCCACTTCGTGAAGTTCGCCAAGCTGGCCGGCGTCCTGTCGGCGGTGCTGTGCATCGCCTCGATCGTCGGCTGCTTCGTGCCCGGCCTGAACATGGGCATCGACTTCCGGGGCGGCGCCTCGATCGAGGTGTCGAAGCCGGCGGGCCAGGTCCTGGACCAGGAGGCGGTGCGTGAGGCGCTGTCCGGCGTGGGCCTGGGCGACGTGCAGGTGCAGGGTATCGCCCGGCGCGACACCAATGTCGCCGACGGCTCGACCATGATCATGCGGTTCCAGATCCCCGAGGGTCAGGACCAGACCGCCGTGGTCCGGCGGGTCGAAAGCGCGGTGACCCAGGCGGTCGGCCAGGTGACCTATTCCGGCGTCGAGGTGGTCGGCTCCAAGGTCTCCGGCGAGCTGTTCCAGTCGGGCCTGATCGCGCTCGGTCTCGCGACCGTGCTGATGTTCGCCTACATCTGGTTCCGCTTCGAGCCGCAGTTCGGCTTCGGCGCCGTGGCCGGCCTGGTCCATGATGTGATCCTGGTGTTTGGCCTGATCGTCGTCATGCGGCTGGAGTTCAGCCTGAACATGGTGGCGGCCATCCTGACGGTCATCGGCTATTCGATGAACGACACCGTCGTGGTGTTCGACCGCCTTCGCGAGAACCTGCGCAAGTACAAGACCATGCCGCTGCGCGAGGTGATCGACCTGTCGATCAACGAGACCCTGTCGCGCACGATCATCACCGGCCTGACGGCGGTCATGGTGCTGGCGGCCCTGGCCTTCCTGGGCGGCGAGGCCCTGTTCGGCTTCTCGATCGCCCTGATGTTCGGGATCATCGTGGGCACCTATTCCTCGATCTACGTCGGCGCGCCGATCATCCTGCTGTGGGGCGTCAAGCGCGGCGACCGCAAGGACAAGGACGACCTGACGCCGGTCAAGTTCGGCATGGCCAGCCGGCCGTAGGACGAGACGTTTTTCTCCCTCTCCACGAGGGGAGGGAGAAACCACAAACTCTTTCGGTTTTTGTCGGCGAAGCGCGG
>JAYRLX010000557.1:0-1893 GCA_041905125.1 Caulobacter sp.
TGGTCGCCGCCGGGACCGCGCTGGGCGTAAGCGGCCGTCGCCGTGGTCGCGGCGATCGAAACAGCCATCAGGGCGCTGAGGGCGAGGGTGAAGGTGCGGCGCATGAAACGTCCGGTGCAAAGACAAAAAGAGCCAAGCGGAGCCACGGGCCCCTTCGGCGTCATGCAGCCTGATAAAGGCATATGCGTGACGTCGCAACGACGCAGACTCCTGGCGCCCGGCGGCCAGAACCACTAGTTTCCGCGCCATGAACGCCCAGACCCCGATCCGTCGCCCGATCTCGCTGCTGCTGGCCAGCCCGCGCGGGTTCTGCGCCGGCGTCGATCGCGCCATCCAGATCGTCGAGCGCGCCGTCGAGAAGTTCGGAGCCCCGGTCTATGTCCGCCACGAGATCGTCCACAACCGCCACGTCGTCGATCGGCTGAAGGCGATGGGCGCGGTGTTCATCGAGGAGCTGTCGGAAGCCCCGGACGATCGTCCGGTCGTGTTCTCGGCCCACGGCGTGCCCAAGTCGGTGCCGGCCGAGGCCAAGGCGCGCGAGATGATCTATCTCGACGCCACCTGCCCCCTGGTCTCCAAGGTCCACGTCGAGGCGCAGAAGCACTATGACGCCGGGCGCGAGATCGTGCTGATCGGCCACGCCGGCCACCCGGAGGTGATCGGCACCATGGGCCAGCTGCCCGAAGGCGCTGTGACCCTGATCGAGGACATCGAGGACGCGGCCGCCTGGGAGCCCAAGGACGCCGGCAACGTCGCCTTCCTGACCCAGACGACGCTGTCGGTCGACGACACGGCCGAGATGGTCGCCCTGCTGCGCGAACGCTTTCCCGGCATCGCCGCCCCGCACAAGGAAGACATCTGCTACGCCACGACCAACCGCCAGGACGCGGTGCGGCGCCTGGCCGAGCAGGCCGAGCTCGTCCTGGTCGTGGGCTCGAAGAACTCGTCGAACTCGGTGCGCCTGAAGGAGGTCGGCCTGAAGGCCGGGGCCCGCGAGGCCCATCTGATCGACGACGCCTCGGGTATCGACTGGACCTGGTTCGAGGGGGTCTCGCGGGTCGGCCTGACCGCCGGCGCCTCGGCTCCGGAGGACTTGGTCCAGGGCGTCATCGACGCCATCGCGGCGCGCTTCGACGCGACCGTCGAGGAACTGGTCGAGGCGCGCGAAACGATCACCTTCAAGTTGCCGCGGCTGCTCACAGCCTAACCGCGCTTGACCGGACGCGCCGCGTCGCGCATCCCCGCGTCATGGCCGTCTATACCGACATCACCGACGACGAACTCGCCGCCTTTCTCGAGGGCTACGACCTGGGCGCGCCGCTGGCGTTCAAGGGCATCGCCGAGGGCGTGGAGAACTCCAACTTCCTGCTGGAAACGGAGAAGGGTCGCTACATCCTGACCGTCTACGAGCGGCGGGTGAAGGCCGACGACCTGCCCTACTTCCTGAACCTGCTGACCTGGCTGGCCGACAAGGGCTATCCCAGCGCCCGGCCGATCCCCGACCGCAAAGGCCGGACGCTGGCGACCTTGCGCGGCAAGCCCGCCGCGATCGTCGAATTCATGCCCGGCCTGTCGGCCCGCAAGCCGACCGCCGCCCATTGCCGCGAGGCGGGCGAGGGCCTGGCCTGGCTGCACCTGGCGGGCGAAGGCTATCCCGGCCGCCGCGCCAACGACCTGGGCCAGGCGTCCTGGGCGCCGCTGTTTTCCAAGCATCGCAAGGCGGCCGAGGACCTGAAGCCCGGCCTCGCCGCGACGATCGACCAGGACCTGGCGCAGCTGGCCCTGATGTGGCCCCGAAGCCTGCCGAGCGGCACGGTGCACGCCGACTATTTCCCGGACAACGTCTTCTTCCACTCGGACGGCAAGTTCGCCGCGACGATCGACTTCTATTTC
>JAYRLX010000558.1:0-1892 GCA_041905125.1 Caulobacter sp.
CTGTCGCGGGCGCCCAGGCCGATCGGCTTGACGCGCTCGTCGGCCAGCAGGGTGTTCCAGACGCGCTCGGCGGCGTCGGCCGGAACGGAGATCTCGTAGCCGTCCTCGCCGGTGTAGCCCGAGCGGGAGACGATCGCATCGACGCCGAAGGCGGTCAGCGCCTTGGCGTCCATAAACACCATCTGGGCGGCTTCCGGGATATGGGCGGCCAGCACGGCGGCGGCTTCCGGACCCTGCAGCGCCAGCAGCGCGCGGTCCTCGAGACGGGTCACCGTCGCTTCGCCGGCCAGCTCGCGGGCGATGATGGCGTAGTCGTTGTCCTTGCAGGCGCCGTTGACGACAACGAACAGGCCGTCCTCGTCCGGACGCGCGGTCATCAGGTCATCTACGATGCCGCCCTGCGCGTTCAGCAGCACGCCATAGCGCTGCTTGCCGAGTTTCAGGCCCTGGTAGTCGGCCGAAACGACCTTCTCGAAGGCCTTGGCGGGGTTCTCGCCGCGGATCCGGGCCTGGCCCATGTGCGAGACGTCGAACAGGCCGGCGTGCTCGCGGGTCCAGAGATGCTCTTTGAGCACCCCGTCCTTGTACTGCACCGGCATGGAATAGCCCGCGAACGGCACCATGCGCGCGCCCGCCGCCACGTGGGCGTCGTACAGCGGGGTCTTCTTGAGATCTTGGTCGGACAACGCGATGGGCTCCAAACGAGGTCGGCGACAGGACCGGCTCTCGCCGGTTGGTCGCGCCCCCGCTGTCCCTTGGGCCTGAGAGATTCCGGGACGCGCGGTCCCTTGCTCCTTCGGCGAGCCGCCCTTGCGGGAGGCCTCTTTCCAGCGTTCCTAAACTCGCGCGGTCCTTTTGCCTGAGCGTTTCCGGGGCGGTTGCGCCTTCGGCCTCGGGAGCGAATCCCGATGTCTCCCGCGAGGGTCATCGGCTCAATGCGGGAGGGGCGGGATGGAGTCAAGCGCGCCCCGCTCGTCCCTTGGGCGAGGCGGGCGTTTTCCTCATCCGCCGCGACTGGGACACCAGGCCGCAGCCCGAACTTTCCGCACATTAACCAGCCACGGCGAAGCTAGCGACGCTTTCACAGCAGGACCCTCCATGACGATCCGCATTCGCGACGCGCTCAACATCTTCGCTGGCTGCCTGCTGCTGGGCTTCGTGCTGGCGACGGCGACGGCGGTGTTCTCGCTGATGGAACTACGAGTCGGCGGCCCGCTGTCGAAGAAGCAGTCGCAGTCCTATGAACTGCTGGCCGACCTGTTCCCGCCGCCGCTGTACCTGGTGGAGTCGATGCTGATCGTCCACCACGGCGCCGAGGATACAGGCCAGGCGGACGCGACGCTGAAGGCCCTGGACACCCTGCACAAGCAGTACGATGAGCGCCGCGCCTACTGGAAGGGCCTCGACCTGCCGGACGAGATGCGCGCGGCGCTCGACGCCTCCGACGTCGAGGTGCAGGCGTTCTGGAAGGTCGTCGACGGCGAATACGCGCCGGCCCTGAAATCCGGCGACGTCATCGGGATCAACTCGACGATCGCCAAGCTCGAACCGATCTATGCGCGCCATCGCAAGGTCATCGACCAGCTGGCCGTGTTGGCTCAGAAGGGGGCGGAAGCGCAGGCGCGAACGGTTGAAAAAGCGACCTGGTTCGTCATGGCCCTGCTCGCGGCCGTCACCGTGGCCATGCTGGCGATCGTGGTGGTCGGCGTCGGCGCGTTGCGCCGGTTCGTGGCCTCGCCGCTGGCGAAGATCACTGACTACATGGGCCGCCTGGCGACCGGCGACTACAGCCAGGAAGTGCCGCTGCAGGCGCGTCCCGACGAGATCGGCGACATGGCGCGGTCGGTGGCGACGTTCCGGACCGCCGCCCTCGAACGCCAGGCCGCCACGCG
>JAYRLX010000106.1:0-10448 GCA_041905125.1 Caulobacter sp.
TGATGGACGCGGCCTACGACGATCAGGTCTATGTCGACGACCGCACGATCGACAGCCACATCAAGCGCATGCGCAAGAAGTTCCGTCAGGTCGACCCGGAATTCGACTCCATCGAGACCCTGTACGGCGTTGGCTACCGTTACCGCGAGGCCTGAGGCGGCGGGCGGCGACCCGCCCCCGCCCCGTCGGCGCCTGACCTGGCCGCGCGGCTCCCGGCTGGGCCGGCTGATCATCACCCTGAACGTCCTGGCCCTGGTGATCGTGGTCGTCGGGGCGCTGGTGCTGAACGAGCTGCGCAACGGCCTCGTCAACGCGCGCATCGACAGCCTCAGCACCCAGGGCGAGCTGATCGCCAACGTCATCGACCAGTCGGCGACCGAGGGCGAGCCCGAACCCAAGCTCGACCCCTACACCGCCAGCGCCATCCTGCAGTTGCTGTTCATCCCGCACTCGCAGCGGGCCCGGCTGTTCGACGCCCGCGGCAAGGTGCTGGCCGACTCGTTCGTGGTCGCCGACCGCGTCGACTGGAAGGTGCTGCCGCCCGCCCGCAAGCCCGGCCAGAACGCGGACGCCCCGCGCAAGACCCCGGCCGAGCAGGCCAAGGCCGAGCGCGCCAAGAAGGCCCTGGCCGACGAGATCGCCCAGGCGATGAAGGGCCGCACCGTCGCCGGCACCCGCGTCGCCGAAAATGGCGAGCGGGTCGTCTCGGTCTCGATCCCGATCCAGCACGTGCGCGCCATCCTGGGCGTCCTGACGCTGGAGGCCGGCGACGTCGACGAGATCATCGCCGCCGAGCGCCTGGCCCTGCTGCCGTTCATCATCGTGGCCATGAGCGCCATCCTGACCGCCAGCGTGCTGCTGCACCGGCTGATCGCCATGCCCGTCCAACGCCTGGCCCGCGCCGCCGACCAGGTCCGCCTGCAGGGCGCGCGCGCCATCTCGCTGCCGGACCTCTCGCGCCGCCACGACGAGCTGGGCGACCTGTCCCGATCGCTGGAGGACATGACCCATTCGCTGTCCGAGCGCATGGACGCCATCGAGCGCTTCGCCGCCGACGTGGCCCACGAGATCAAGAACCCGCTGACCTCGATCCGCTCGGCCGTCGAGACCCTGGACCTGGTCACCGACCCGGCCGCCCGCGCCCGCCTGCTGGCCATCCTGCAGAACGACGTCAACCGGCTGGACCGCCTGGTCACCGACATCTCCAACGCCTCGCGCCTGGACGCCGAGCTGTCGCGCGATCCGCCCAAGGCCCTGGACCTCAACCGCCTGCTGACCGAGGTGACCAGCCTCTACGAGGCCCAGCTGCGCCCCGGCGACGCCCCGGGCAGCGTGCGGGTCCGCTTCTCCAGCGCCGACCCGACCCATCCGGCGCAGATCCTGGCCCGCGAGACCCCGATCGGCCAGGTGTTCCGCAACCTGATCGACAACGCCCGCTCGTTCAGCCCCGCCGACGGCGAGGTCCGCGTCAGCCTCTCCCGCGCCAAGGGCCGGCTGATCGCCACGGTCGAGGACGACGGCCCCGGCGTGCCGCCCGACAATCTCGAGACCATCTTCGAGCGCTTCTACACCTCGCGCCCCAAGGGCCGGGCGTTCGGCGGCAATTCGGGCCTGGGCCTGTCCATCGCCCGCCAGATCGTCGAGGCCCACGGCGGCCAGATCCACGCCGAGAACCGCCACGACGCCGCCGGCGCGGTGATCGGCGCGCGCTTCGTCGTCGACCTGCCGGACGCCCGGGCGTGACCGGGCCCTCCCCCGCCCCCGAGCTCCGCCACGCCGGCCTGATCGCCCGCCGCCAGGACGGCGTCTGGCGCGGCGCCCTGATCGAGGGCCCCTCGGGCGCCGGCAAGAGCGACCTGGCCCTGCGCGCCCTCGACCACGGCTTCCGGCTGGTCGCCGACGACCGCGTCGTGCTGTTCCCCGCCGGCGGCCGCCTCTACGGCAAGGCGCCCCAGACCCTGGCCGGCCTGATCGAGGTGCGGGGCCTGGGCGTCGTCCAGGCCGAGGCCGCCCTGCCCTTCTGCGAGGTCGCGGTCATCCTGCGCTGCGTCGCCGCGCCCGAGGCCGTCGAGCGCCTGCCCGAGCCCCGCGGCGAGGCCGTCTGCGGCATAACCGTGCCCGTCTTCGACCTGTGGCCGCGAGAACCCGCCGCGCCCCTGAAAATCGCTCGCATCATGCAGTCTCTTGGAGTCCCTCTCTAACGAGCGTATCAAGGCCGCCCGCGCGGCGTTCTCGAAGGGCCGCGGAGGGAATGGGGATCCCGTTTGAGATATCTGGCATGATCGGGCTCGTGATCGTGACGCACGGGCGTCTGGCGGAAGAGTTTGTCTCCGCCATGGAGCATGTGGTCGGTCCGCAGGCCGCCGTGAAGGCGATCTGCATCGGCCCCGAGGACGACATGGAGCGGCGTCGCTCCGACATCCTCAAGGCCTGCGCCGACGTCGACCAGGACGGCCAGGGCGTCATCCTGCTGACCGACATGTTCGGCGGCACGCCCAGCAACCTGGCCATCTCGGTCATGGAGCAGACCAAGGCCGAGGTCATCGCCGGCCTGAACCTGCCGATGCTGATCAAGCTGGCCAGCGTGCGCCAGCGCGAGAGCCTGCAGGCCTGCGTCGCCCACGCCCAGGAAGCTGGACGCAAGTACATCTCCGTGGCCTCCTACGTGCTCGCCGGAGAGAAGTGAGCGCATGAATTCCAGAACGGTCGAGATCGTCAACGAGCGCGGACTGCACGCCCGGGCCTCGGCCAAGTTCGTTAAGATGGCGTCCAGCTTCGACGCCGAGGTGACCGTCAGCCGCGACGGCGCCAGCGTCGACGCCCGCTCGATCATGGGCCTGATGATGCTGGCCGCCGGCATCGGCTCGACCATCGACATCTCGGCCGAGGGGCCGGAAGCGGCGGCGGCGCTGGAGGCGCTGTGCGAGCTGGTGGCGAACCGGTTTGATGAGGAGCGGTAGGGGGTGGAGAACGCCTAGGATCGCTAGGCGCCAACAGCCGACATCCATGCCGCTCCTTCGTAAATCTGGCGCGCTGCCCCCTCGCACATTGCGGGCTTCGCGGTTCTCAGGTTGTGACTCAGGCCAAAAGCTGTCTTTAACGGTTGCGCCAAATCAAAAGACTTATCGCCATCAGGGAGAAGACCTTCTGTCAGCCGTTTGGGCAAAAGCTGACGAAAGTAGATCGTGGTCGAGCACAAGCTGTCGGCAATTCGCAGCGGGCCGCTGTGCGTCCGGCGACGCTGACGTGCCCAGTGCGCCGTGCGCTTCCGCCTCGCTTACTGCGGAAATCCACGCTTCTGCATGGCCGACCAGGACGCGCCAGAACCGGACCTTGGGTCCACTCCGGAAAGACGACGCCCCGGCCGAGGCCGGGGCGTCGATTACGGCGTGTTCTTGTCGAGCTTAAGCCAAGTAGGCGGCGCGCAGCTTGGCGATCTTCGCGTCGGTCAGGCCAAAGCGCGCCTTGGTCAGGGCTACGGGCCCGCCGAACTTGGCGTCGATGGTCGCCAAGGCCCGGCGCATGACCTCGGGGTCCGAGCCCATGATCACCTGCAGCACCTCCGGCGGCAGCTTCGAGAGGGCGCGCATCTGCTGGGCCGTGACGCTGCTGCTGGTCGCCTCGCTCTGGGCCATCCTCGCGTAGTAGGAGGGCGGGGTATAGACCTCGGTCAGGCCGTAATCTCTGAGCACCGTCTCGCGCGGTACGCCCAGCACCGACAGGATCAGGGCCGAGGCCATGCCCGTTCGATCCTTGCCGGCGCTGCAGTTGAAGGCCAGCGGCCCCTCGTCGGCCACCAGGCGCGCGAACATGTCGGTATAGTGAGGGGTCAGCATGTCCAGGAAGCCGACATAGGCTTCGGCGAAGCCTTGGAGGGCGTCCTCGCGAGTCTTCATCGTCATGAGCGAAGCCATCGAGGCGCTCATGTCGTAGTCGGTCGCCACGATCGTGGGCCCCGGCGCCTTCAGGAACGGGTTCGGCTCGCTAGTCCGCTCCTGGGGAGTGCGCAGGTCGCAAATGGCCAGGATGCCCAACGCCTTGAGGTACTCCAGATCGCCCATCGTCAAGTTGGCCATGACGCCGGAACGATAAATCTTGCCCCACTTCACCTGGCGGCCATCGGCGGCGCGCCAGCCGCCCAGGTCGCGGAAGTTGCGGCCGCCTTCCAGCGGCAGCAGACGCTCGGCCACCCGGGTTTGGCGCCCGTCGGCGGCCTTCACCAGGAAGTACGGACGCGGCGAGACCGGGGCGTCCACGCTGGCCGAGATCCCGGACGCCGTCTTCAGGGGGCGCATGGCCCCCGTCCTAGCGGCGGGGTCGGCCGAGACCAGAACGGACACGGCCTGGGCGCCGGTCCAGTCCAGGCGGACCGATCCGGGCGCGGTGCGTTCGGCCTTGGCGTCCAGAGCGGTCGCGGCGCGGGCGGCCGGGGCCAGCGCCAGGACGCCAGCCGCCGTAAGGAACAGACGACGATCCATGTGCTTGGGGTCCATTGGAGTTCCCTTCCCTAGAACTTCACATTGGCTTCGACGCCGAAGGTGCGCGGCTCGTTGTAGATCGCGTACGTACCCAAGGCGGCGTTGGTGTTGCGCAGGAAGACGTAGGATTCGTTGGTCAGGTTGCGCGACCAGACCGACAGCTGCAGGGCCGGAGCGCCCTCGGCCAGTTTGATATCGGCCAGGGCCAGGCGCCCGTTCACCGTGAACGACTTGTCGCTCAGGGTCTGGTCCGTGGTGCTGGTCATCTGGGCGTCGGCGAAGTTGGCGTCCAGATGGGCCTTGAACGTCGCGCCGAAGGCCGGGCGGACATAGTCCGCGGCCACGCTGCCCGCGTTCTTGGGGCTGTACAGCGGATAGATGGTCGACTGGGCGTTGGTGAACGGGTTGAACGCCTTGGACAGCTTGATGTCGGTATAGGCGTAGGCGCCCGACAGGGTCAGGCCCTCGACCGGGACCAGGGCGAAGTCCAGCTCGAAACCCTTGGTCTTGCCCGTGGCGGCGTTGGTGGTCTCCAGCGTGCCGCGATTGTTGTTGAGGATCAGGACGTTGAAGTCGACCTGGGCGTCCTTGATGTCGCCGGTGAAGGCCGCGACGTTCAGGCGGGCGCGGCGGTTCCAGAACTCGGCCTTGGCCCCGACCTCGAACATCTCGACCTTTTCCGGATCATAGGCCCGATAGGTCAGCGAGCGTGAGTTGGCCCCGCCGGCCTTGTAGCCCGTGGCCCAGCGGCCATAGAGGTTGATGTCGTCGGTCAGTTCGTAGGCCACGCTGACCATCGGGTCGAAATGGCTCCAGGACTCGTCGAGCGGGACCTTGCCGACGACCGTGTTCTTGTTGCCGTCGACATAGCTGGGCAGAGCGCCGTTGACGATGTCCAGCGAGCCTTTCTTGGCGTCCTTGGTGTAGCGGCCGCCGGCGGTGACGTGCAGCTTGTCGTTCAGGATCGCGGGGGTCCAGGCGGCCTGGCCGAAGGCGCCGTAACTGGTGGTCTCCACGTGGCTGGCGCGGTCCAGCGGCACGGTGTTGAAGTTGATCGACAGCTGGGTATAGGCCGTGCCGGTCGCATTCCACTGCAGCGAGTTGGGCGTCTGGGCGTTGTCGCTGACCTTTTCGCGGAAATAGAAGACGCCGCCGACATATTCGATGCGGTCGGTCTTGCCGACCAGCTGGAGCTCCTGGCTCACCTGGTCTTGCCAGACGCGAGCGACGCTGTAGCGGGCGAAGGTGCCGTTCGGCGCGAAGACCGACAGGGCCACAGCGCCGTTGTCGAACTGGGTCTGGGTCAGTTTGCGGTACGAGCTGATCGACTTCAGGTCCAGGCGGTCGGCCAGCTTCCAGGTCAGGTTCAGGCGATGGCCCCAGGTGTCGCCCTCGCTCATCTGCAGCGGCACGCCGATATTGGCGCTCTTGGCGCGGTCGGGCTGGGCCGGGCTGAGCGGCGCGAGGGCCAGCGCTCCCTTCTTCTCCAGCTGCACGTAGTATGGGGTCGAGCCATCATACGAGACGTCGAAGGCGTAGTCGGCGTTGAACGCGCCGGACGGCCGCCAGGCGGCTTCCAGGTTCAGCCCGCGCTTGTCGTAGCTGTTGAAATCCGGCTGCCCCGAGGTCGTGGGATTGGTGGTCGTGCCGCCGCGCTTGCTGAGGAGGGCGTCAAGCTTGACGCTGACCCCGCGGACCTCGGGCAGGTCGATGTGGGTCTCGGCCTTGTAGGCGTTGTAGTTTCCGTAGCCAAGCGTGGTGTTCATGCCGAACACGCCCGTCGGGGCCTTGGTGACGATGCTGACCGCGCCGCCCTCGGTGTTGCGGCCGAACAGCGTGCCTTGCGGTCCTTTGAGCACCTCGAT
The DNA here is from genome assembly GCA_041905125.1 of Caulobacter sp. GTDB lineage: Bacteria > Pseudomonadota > Alphaproteobacteria > Caulobacterales > Caulobacteraceae > Caulobacter. Next base: position 6,344 of record JAYRLX010000106.1, read on the forward strand.
GCGCTCGACGTCGTACAGCGCCGAGCCCAGCCCTTGGGCGCGGCCCAGATAGACGCCGTTGAGATAGACGCCCACGGCTTGGTCGCGGGCGGGCTGGTTGGCGTCGCCCAGGGCGCCGATGCCACGCATGCCGATCGTCAGGGCCGATTTGCGGGCGAAGAACGGCGCGACGCGCAGCGAGGGGATCGCACCGTCGCCCAGATCCTCGACCGACTGGATGTGACGCGCCTTCAGGGCCTCGCTGTCCATGGCCGAGATGGCGATCGGGGTGTCCTGCAGGTTAGTCTTGCGCTTCTGGGCCGTGACCACGACCTCCTCGAGGCTGACCTGACCCTCGCCGGAAGCCGGAGCCGCCGCAGCCGCATCGACCGACGCCGCCGGGATATCGGCCGCGTTCGCCGCGCCGCCTAAGGCCAGAACCGCCGCACCCGCCAACAGGCCAGCGCGCAGCGCCGACATCTCAAAACACGGTTTCATGTGAATCCCCTTTGCTCCCCGACCGACCGCCAGGCTCGGGCGCATCTAGGCGCAGAGCGTGAACCTAGAACGAATGTTATGTTTCAGTTCCAAGAAGGTCCCCGCTCGGCGAGGCTTGGACTTGCGCGGGCCGTCCGGGCAGGGAATATGCCCCATGGCCGCCCGCCCACCCCCTCCCGCAACCTCCGCGCCACCCGCCCCAGCAAACACCCCGCTCGCCAAGGACAGTACGCGTCAGCGGCTGATCGCGGCCGCCGCGAGCCTGGTTGCGAGCGACGGAATCGCCGCCGCCTCGGCCCGCGCGATCGCCGCCAAGGCGGAGATCGCGGCCAGCGCGGTCAATTACAACTTCGGCAATTTAGAACGATTGTTACTGACAGTCTTCGAGCAAGGCGTCGAAGAGACCCGCGCCTGGCAGGAGGAGCGCGCGCGCGAGATCGCCGCCCTGCCCCGCTCGCCCGACGGCGCGGCCCTGGCCCTGCTGTACGTGATCCAGGCATGGGCCGGCGGCGGCGGGCGTCGTTTGGCGCTGACCTACCAGGAGGCCGCGGCGGCCGCGCCAGGCGAAGGCCCCGCGGCGGCCTGGACGCGACTGTGGCGCGACTTCTGGCTGGAGACGGCCGCGCGGTTTGGCCTGCCCGCCATCGATGGCCGCATGCTGCACGCCTTCTTCGAGTACGAGGCGCTGTACAGTCTTTCGGCCTGGTCGCCCGCCCTGGAGACCGCCGCGCTGATCGAGATGGTCGAGCACTTCGCCGCCACCTGGCTGGGCGCGCCGGACCGCCCCGCGCGGGGCGCGACGCCGCTGGCTGAACGCACGGCCGGGACCCGTCCCTACGGCTCGGTGCCGCCGGCCGCCATGCGCATCGCCAAGGCGGCCGCCGGGGTCGTCGAGGACAAGGGTCTCGCCGGCCTGACCCACCGCGCCGTCGCCGCGCGCGCCGGCGTCACGACAGGCTCGGTGACCCACCACTTTCGCTCCATCGAGGATCTCGTGGCCGGCGCCATCCGGGGCCAGGTCCAGGCCATGACAGACGAGGCGGCGGCCCAGGCCGACGCGCCGCCGTCGATCGAGGCCATACTGGCGCCCGACGCCTGGATCGCGGCGCTTCGTCCGCACGTGACCTCGGAACTTCCCTCCCCGCCCGTCATCCGCCGCCGACGCCTCTTCCTGGCGTCGATCCGGCGACAGGAGTTGGCCGCCGCCGGCGCCGTCATCCGATTTTCGTACGGCGGCACCCTGCGCGACAGCATGGGCCGGGTGTTCGCGCTCTCGGCCGACGATCTGCCGCTGCACGCCAGCGTCTTGGCCCGCCTGTTGTCGGCGATCTGGTTCGCCTGCGCCGGTGACGAGGCCCCCGTCGTCGGCCGCGCGGCCTTGTTCGAGCGTATCGCGGCGGGCGTGCTAGGACGCCTAACGCCGCGCCACGCGTAAGGCGCGGCCATCAGTTTTAGATGGATTACGGATCCCCGTCCGTCCGCTTGAAAACGAGCGGCGCGGACGCGCCGCGAGCCTTCGTCGACACGACCCCAGAAACGTGACCTTCACTTCTGGCCGCGACCTGGAAGTCGCGGCTCGATCCTCGCGCGCGCGCGCGTCAGCCGCGCCCAGCCGCAGTGCCGGTTGTCGCGGACGCGCATGACCAGGCGCATGGAGAATCCGGCCGCCCGGAGGATCACGCCTCGATCCCCGGAGGCACTTGAACGACATCGGCTTCATTCCCCCTTGGCCCACAAGCTGCAGGAGCGCCGCAACCAAAAAGCAGGGTTGTCGAGCCAGCCACCGTCAACAAGGCGTCATACTTTAATCGTATGGAAAATACGGTCTCATTTGTATTTTTGATATTCCGTTCGTAAGGGGGCTTCACGAACGGCGCATCGCGGACGGGACCCAGCCTCACACATCTCTCCCTGAACGGTCTCTTTGCCAGGCCTTCAGGTCGTTAACCCGTAGGCGTTCGCCGGCGGGAGGGGACGGCGCGCGCCTGGGCGCGCGTCGGGACACATTAAACGGAGTTACTCATGTTCAGCCCGCCATCGCGCCTCAAGCTCGCGGCCCTGACCGGAGCCAGCCTATTCGCGCTCGCCTTCGTTTCGGCCGCCCACGCTCAGTCGGCGAATAATCAGAACCAGAAGAACCAGGCCAAGCCGGCGACCGACGACGCCGTCAGCGAAGTGGTCATCACCGGTCAGCGCCTGTCGACCGCCAACTCGATCGAGGAACAGAAAAAGGCCACCGGCGTCGTCAACGTCATCTCCGCCGACGACCTGGGCAAGCTGCCCGACGCGAACGTGGCCGACGCCCTGGCCCGCATCCCCGGCGTCAATGTCGTGGTCAACCAGGAGACCGGCGAAGGCGAATACGTCTCGATCCGCGGCCTGGCCAGCACCTACAACGCCTATTCGATCAACGGCGTGCGCGTGGCGCTGACCGACTCCGGCTCGCGCAAGATGTCGATGACGGTGCTGCCGCCGAACGGTCTTAAGGCGATCGCGGTCAACAAGACCCTGACCCCGGATCTGGACGGCGACGCCATCGGCGGTTCGGTCAACTTCGTCACCCCGACCGCCTTCGACTTCCGCAAGCCCACCCTGCGCGTCTTCGCCTCGTACGGCCTCAACGACCGCGCCCAGAAGCAGGACGAGCCGGCCGGCAGCGGCCAGATTCAGATCGACGGCGCCCGCAAGTTCGGGAACGGCGACTTTGGCCTGTTCGGCTCGGTCTATTACGGCAAGAGCCACTACACCAACGAAGAGTCCGAGAACGACGGCGAGTGGGAGCCCTACCGCTGGCGCAAGGACTCGATCGAGCCGATCGACAGCCGCTCGATGTATCTGCCAGGCATCGACCTGGACTTCCGTCGCGGCGAACAGGAGCGCTTCGGCGGCAATTTCTCGGTCGACTATCAGATCGACCAGCACAACTTCTATGTCCGCGGCCAGTACGCCAAGCTGAACCGCACCGGCACCAACGACTACACCGACTTCCGCAGCCGTTCGACCAAGCGCCTGACGCAGGTCAACCTGGAAGACACCACCCTGCGCCAGCCGGAGCAGATGATCACCGGCCGCGATCCGGTGAAGGGCAACATCTACGGCTACACGGTTGGCCAGATCGTCGATGCGGACAAGGACGGCCTGATCACCGACGCCGACCGCAAGTCGGGCAACTCGTACTGGTCTCTGTTCGGCCGCTCGGGCGTGTGGAACCCGCAAGCGTTCCAGTTCGCCCGCACTCACGAGTCCCAGGACCAGGAGTCGTCGCTGTACACGATCAACGCCGGCGGCCAGAGCCGCTTTGACCGCCTGAACCTGGACTACGACCTGAGCTACTCGTACGGCGAGAAGGGCACGCCGCTGTACTACGGCATCGGCTACAACTGCGATAAGTGCTCGACCGACCCGATGTTCACCTCGACGGGCATCCTGTGGTCGTCGGCCGATCCGCGCTTCCCGCTGGCGCAGCTGCCGGCCTATGCGGCCAATGTCGATCACCGCGACGACCTGCTGCCGTTCGACGGCGCCTCGATGAGCAAGGACAAGCAGTCCGACGCCCGCACCGCGCTGAAGGTCGACGCCCGCTACGAGGTCAGCGGCCTGTTCGACTATGTGAAGGCCGGCTTCAAGT